>DASURM010000088.1:0-9297 GCA_036280035.1 Burkholderiaceae bacterium
CGGCGCTCCACACGCCGGCCACCAGCGTCAGTTTGCCGCCGCTGAACTGGATCGACTGCACCGGCGGTTGGCCGTCGGGCCACGCCAGCGCGGCGGCGGCGAGGCCGGCCGCGAGGTCGGCCGCGCCGACGCGCCCGGCCGCGGCGCGCAGCGTGTCGGTGGCGCGGCGCATCTGCAGCGGCGCATCGACGATGGTGCCGATCTGCGGGTGGCTGGCCTTGAGCAGCGCCACCATCGCGTCCTTGCGGCCCGCGATCTCGGCGCGCTGGCGCCACGCCCAGAGGTTGATGCCGACCAGATTGAGCACCACCAGCGCCACCAGCCCCGCGCGCGCCGGGCGCAAGGCCGGGCTGAAGGCGCGGCGCCAGGCATCGCGCAGCCAGCGCGAGCCGCGCGCGCGGCCGGCGAGATCGAACTGGCGCAGGTTCCACAACGATCGCACCGCCTGCAACGCCTGGTCGGCATCGGCGCGCACGGCCACCGGCACGCCGAGCCAGCGCTCGGCCTGCGCGGCCACCGCGGGCGATGCGCTCCAGCGCGCGCCTTCGCGGGCCCAGCCCGGCAGTTGCTCGCGCACCCACGTGCCCGCCATGCGCACGCAGCGCACGCCGTTGGCGTCGGCATACGCCAGCCAGGTCTGCGCGCTGCTGCCATCGGCCGTATCCGACGACGCGAAGAAATGCCCGGACCCCGGCTCCTCGGGCCACAGCGCAGGCACGACTCGATCGACGAAGGCGCCGGCTTTCTCCAGGTGCTCGAGGTGCTGGGCGAGCCAGCGCTTGTGCACCGCGGCCACCCAGGTCGGGCTGCCGGCCGCGCTCTGCGGTGCCAGCGCCAGGTGCACCGCCTGCTCGTCGTCGAGCAACTGCTCCTCGATCAGCCCGACCAGCGCCGCGCGCAGCTTGGCCGCCGGCGCCCGCGGCATCGTGATGCGGTGCCAGCTGACATCGGTTGGGCCGACCCACGCCACCACGGTGTCGGCCTTGGGCAGCAGCGCGGCCGTGGTGCGGCCCTGGCGCGACACGGTGAGGCCGTCGGCGCTGAGCAAGTAGGCGTAATCGGCCACGCCGTCGCCGGACGCGGCCGAGCGGTCGCGCGAAGGGAGCAGGACGACCACGATCGACATGGGGACGGAAAGGCTAAACGCTTTGAGCGGGGCTCACAAGCCGACGCGATCGCAAAGCGAGCAGTTGGAACGCAAAGCGGCTGCCGACGGGACGGCCATCGGCCGCGGCCTGGGGCTATCACGACTCATCGATCGGGCACCACGCTGGCGACCCGCTCGCGCAGGATGGTCACCACGTCGAGCCCCCGCCGCTCGACGATCGAGCGCTCCTCGAGCGCGCGCTCGTCCAGACGCAGCTTGCCGCGCACCTCGAAGTAGTTGGAAGTCACGCCGACGGCCTTCGGGTCGAGCAGGCTCGGTGGCGACACCAGCTTGCGCGCCAGGTCGACCGAACGGTACGCGCCGCGCTGGCGCGTCTGCACCAGCGCCTGCGCGGCACCCGCGTCGAGCCCCGGGCTGACCGCGGCGATCACCTCGGCGTCGGCGGTGTTGAGGTTGACCGTCGTGCGCACCGGCAGCAGCACGACGACATCGTGCAGCCGCTCGATCACCTCGGGGTCGATGCCAAGCCACTGCAGCTGCGCCAGCGTGCGCGGCGCCAGCGGCGCCGCGGCGGCCTGCGCGTCGCCGCCGCCCCAGGCGGCGCGCAAGCCCTCGGCGATGCGCTGCGCGGTGTCGTTGGGCACACCGGCGGACTCGCACAGGCGCGTCAGCGCGGCCAACTCGGACTCGACGACCTTGTTGCCGTCGATCAGGTTGCGCAGGTTGTAGCGCGATTGCAGGTCGACGATCGAGCCCGACAGGAAGGCGTCGGGCCCGTCTTCGGCATTGTGGTCCTTGTCGGTGGCCAGGAAGGTCGACAGCCTGGCTTCGGCCAACGGCGTGGCCCACGGCTCGCTCAACGCGGTGGGGCCGCCGGTGCGCGCGTCTTCGCGCAGGATCAGCCGCGCCCAGTCGAGTGCGCCGTTGAGGATCCACGCCGACTGCGTGCGCGAGCGCTCGGCGGCCTCGACCTGGATGGCGCGGTACTGCTGCCACACCATGCCGGCGGCCAGCGTGGTCACCAGAACCAGCAGCGACATCGCAATCAGCAGCGCGGCACCGCGCGAGCGCCGAGCCGGTGAAGTGCGGCGGCGGATCACGACGTCGGCCCCGCCAGCAGATCGCGGGTCAGGCGGCGATCGTCGCCCAGGCTGAGCACCAGCCGCACGCCGCTGGGCAAGGCCGCGCGCGGCGTCGCCGCTCCCGCGGCCGGCGCGGTGCCGGCGCTCGACTGCGCGTTGCTCCACGCATTGCCGCGAAAGAAATACAGCTGCCACTGCGTGGCGCCGTCGAGCAGGCGCACCTGCTGATCTTCGGTGCCGAGCAGTTGCTGGCTCACCAGCCACGCCTGCTGCAGCTCGAACGCGCGGGTGACGCTCGGGCTCGCCCAGCGCCGCCAGACGCCTTCGCGCAGCGACCACACGACGACCTGCGCGCCATCGGGCGTGGTGCGCGCCAATCGCAGGTTGGCACCATCGAAGGCGATCGCCGGCACGCTGGGGTTGTCGTACAGCGAGGTCAGATCCTGCTCCCACTGCGCCATCACGGTGGTCAGCCGCAGCGTGCGCTCGGTGGCCTCCTGGCTGGCGTCGCGGGCGCGCACCATGCCGTCGACGCCTTGCCAGGCCATGGTCGACAGCACCGCCATGATCAACAGCGCGACCAGCACCTCGACCAGCGTGAACCCCGATGGGCGGCGCTGCGGCTTCATCGTCAGTAGCGCCCGAGCACGGTCGACAGCGTCAGGATCGTGACCCCGGCGTCGTCGAGCACGATCGCATCGACGCGCCTGAAGTTGGGGTTCGGCGTCGGCCGCGTCACCAGGCGCCCTTTGTAGTCGCGGCCGAGCTGGTTGCAGGCGAAGTCGGCGTCGCCGACGCCCGGAAACTGCCGGGTCAGCCGCAGATCGGTCAGCGTGTTGTCGGCGCACCATTGCGCGTCGACGACCTGCGCCAGGCGCTGCGCGTTGTCGGTGAGCGCGCCGGCGGCCCTGAGCCCCGCGGCCAGCGCGATGGCCACCACGGCGACGGCGACCAGCACCTCCACCAGCGTGAAGCCGCCGCGGCGGCCGCTGCGTCGCGTCATGGCACCGCGACGAACGGGCCGATGCCGTCGGTCGCCAACGTGAGGTTGCGCTCGCCCAGGCGCAGCACGATGCGCTGCGGGCCGATCAGCGGCTCCGGCCCGAGCGTCAGCGCGCGGCCGCCGATGATCTCGGCACTGACGCCATCGCCGAGCCATCGGGTGGGCAGCGGGTCGCCGCCGACCGCGCCGACGAAGCGGAAGCCGCTGTCATCGGGCTGCGAAGGCAGCTCGAAGCGCAATGGCACGCCGCTGGCGCGCGACTCGGCGCGCGCGGTCTCGAGCAATGCGGCCAGCCGCACCGCCTCGCGGTCGAGCTGCGCCGCCGCGGGGTCGCGCAACGACAGCGTGACCAGGCCGACCGCGACCGCGATCAGCGCCATCACGATCATCAGCTCGATCAGCGTGAAGCCGCGCCCGGCGGCGCGCCGACGCCTATTGCCACGATCCGATGTCGGCGTTCGGCCCTTCGCCGCCGGGCTGACCGTCGGCACCGAGGCTGAAGACATCGATCTCACCTTGCACACCCGGATTGAGATACTGATACGGACGCCCCCACGGGTCGTTGGGCAGCTTTTCGAGGTAGGGACGCCAGTTCGGCGGGATTGTTCCGCTGGTGGGCTTGCGCACCAGCGCGCCCAGGCCCTGATCGGCCGACGGATAGCGCTGATTGTCCAGCCGATACAGCTTGAGAGCCTGCATCAAATTGTTCACGTCGCTGCGCGCCGCGGTGACCCGCGCATCGTCGGCTCGATCGAGCACGTTGGGCACGATGAACGCCGCCAGCACGCCGATGATGACCAGCACCACCATCAGTTCGATCAGCGTGAAGCCGTGCACGCGGGGTCGACGACAGCGGGCGGTGCGGGGTGGACTCATCGGCGGCGATGCGATCGGCACGAGGTGGGCTGCATGATAATCGTGCGATGGCGATGCGCCTGTTGTCGTTTGCAATCTGGGCATTGGTGGCGGCCAGTGCCGTGTTCTGGCTGACGCGCCTGCTCGCGCGCGCCGACCACGCGCCTGCACACACGGTGACGGTGAGCGCGAATACCGCGGTCGCGGCGGCCGACCTGTCGCGATTGTTGGGCAGCACGCGCGTGGCTGCGGCCGATGCGCCGGCGCCCGAGGCCGCGCACGACGCGCGCTACAAGCTGATCGGCGTGGTGGCGCCGCGCAGCGCCGCTGCCACTGGCCTGGCGCTGATCGCGGTCGGCGACAAGCCGCCGCGGCCGGTGAGCCTGGGTGGCGTGGTCGACGGCTCGCTCGTGCTGCTGGCAGTGAACCATCGGCACGCCGAGTTGGGCCCTGCCGGCGGCGCGCCCACCGTGCGGCTCGAGCTGCCGGCGGTGCCCGAGCCCAACCGCTCGGTGCGTGCGGTGCCCGCCGTCGCGCCGCCACCTGCGCGGCCAGCGTCCCCACGGCCGGCGGCCGTGCCTGGCTCGGTGCCGCTGCGCGGCGCGGCTACGCGCTGAAGAGCGCTTCAGTGCGCCGGGCCGTCGGTCTCGGCCGGACCGAAGTCGGCGGCTTGCGTGGTGACGCCCGAAGGCCGTGACGGCCCCGGGTCCTCGCCCTCGGCCACTTCGGTCAGCAGCGCCGCGGCGCACTTGACCAGCGGCCAGGCGAGCGCGGCGCCCGTGCCGTCGGTGCTTTCCATGCCCAGCTCGAGCAGCGCCGAGGCGCGAAACAGGTTGAGCGCCTGATCGAGCCCGCGATGGCTGTGGCTGCGGCAGAACACGCAGTAGTCGGTGGCCGGCGTGGCGATGCGCGAGGCCACCAGCAGCGCCGCACAGGCCGAGATGCCGTCGACCATGATCAGGTGGCGCTTGCTGGCGGCCACCAGCAGCACGCCGACCATCACCGCGACCTCGAAGCCGCCGAACGCCGCCAGCACCTCGACCGGATCGGCCACGTCGCGGTGCTTGGCCTGCACCGCCTGCACGATCTGCATCAGGTGGTTCAGCAGCTCCTGGTTCATCGCCGGGCCGCTGACGATCAGGTCGCGCACCGGCGTGTCGGTGAGGCGCGACAGCACCAGCGCCGCGCTCTCGTGCGCGCCGACGCCGATGCCCGCCACGGCCACCAGGTTGCCGCGCAGCGTGTCGCCGATCTCCATGCCGGCGCGGATCGCCGCATGGGCTTGATCGACCGCCATCGCCAGCCCGACGCGCGAATTGCGCGTGCCGTGCGCGATCTTGCGGCGGATCAACCGATCGTGCGGCGCCACCATCTCGGCGACGCCGCAATCGACCACCGACAGCTCGAGCCCCTGGATGCGCGCGAACACCGAGACCGGCAACTGGCCGGTGAGCAACTGCGCCACCTGCTCGTGCGTCTGCCGGTGCTGCGGCGTCTGCAGGCCGTCGACGGCAAGCCCGTGGTCGGCGGCGAAGATCACAAGCTGCGGATCGCGAAAGCGCGGCTTCAACGTGTTCTGCATCAGCCCGAGGCGAATCGCCAGCGGCTCCAACTCGCCCAGACTGCCGGTGGACTCGGCGCGTCGCTGCAGCTTGTCCTTCAGCGCGCTCTCCAGCAGCGGCTTGGAGGTGGGGGCGATCAGCGAACGCTCGGCCGACATGCGCGCTAGTGTACGTACCGAAACTCGCGTCGGCGAGTCTGGCGCGAGCGGCTCTCAGCGCAGGAACAACGCGTACACCGGGTTGCGAGTCTCTTCGGTGTACGGATAGGCCAGCGTGGCGAGAAACTCGTCGAACGCCGCGCGGTCGCCGGCCGGCACCTGGATGCCGACCAGGATGCGGCCGTAATCGGCACCTTGATTGCGGTAGTGGAACAGGCTGATGTTCCAACCCGGGTGCATCGCCGACAAAAACCGCATCAGCGCCCCCGGCCGCTCGGGAAAGACGAAGCTCAGCAGCCGCTCGTGCCGCGCCAGCTCGGAGTGGCCGCCGACCATGTGGCGCACGTGCTCCTTGGCCAGTTCGTCGTCGGTGAGGTCGAGCGTCGGGAAGCCGTGGCGCTCGAACAGCCGCGCGATGCGCTGCGTCTCGTCGCGGCGCGCGATCGCGATGCCGACGAACACGTGCGCGAGGTGCTCGTCGGAGATGCGGTAGTTGAACTCGGTGACCGCGCGCGGCCCGATCAGCTCGCAGAACTGCTTGAACGAGCCGCGTCGCTCGGGGATCGTCACCGCGAACAGCGCCTCGCGCTGCTCGCCGAACTCGGCGCGCTCGGCGACGAAGCGCAGGCGGTCGAAGTTCATGTTGGCGCCGCAGGTGATGGTGGCCAGCGTCTGCCCCTTGACCTTGCGCCTGGCCACGTACTGCTTGATGCCGGCCACGCCGAGCGCGCCGGCGGGTTCGAGCACGGTGCGTGTGTCCTGGAACACGTCCTTGATCGCGGCGCAGACTTCGTCGGTGTCGACGCGAACGAACTCGTCGACCCATTGCCGCGCCAGCCGGAAGGTCTCTTCGCCGACCAGCTTGACCGCGGTGCCGTCGGAGAACAGCCCCACCTCGGCCAGCTCGATGCGCTTGCCGGCGCGCACCGAACGCGCCATCGCGTCGGAGTCGCGCGTCTGCACGCCGACGATGCGCACGTCGGGGCGCACCGATTTCAGGTACGCCGCCACGCCCGAGATCAGGCCACCGCCGCCCACGGCGACGAACACCGCGTGCAGCGGACCCTGGTGCTGGCGCGCGATCTCCATGCCGATGGTGCCCTGGCCGGCGATCACGTCGGGGTCGTCGAACGGGTGCACGAAGCTCAGTCGCTCCCTGCGCTGCAGCTTGAGCGCGTGCTCGTAGGCGTCGGAATAACTGTCGCCGTGCAGCACCACCTCGCCGCCGAGCGCCTGCACCGCGTCGACCTTCACGCGCGGCGTGGTCACCGGCATCACCACCACCGCGCGGCAGCCGAGCCGCTTGGCGGCCAGCGCCACGCCCTGCGCGTGGTTGCCCGCCGACGAGCAGATCACGCCGCGCGCCAGTTGCGGCGGGCTCAAGTGCACCATTTTGTTGTAGGCACCGCGCAGCTTGAAGCTGAACACGCTCTGCTGATCCTCGCGCTTGAGCAGCACGTGGTTGCCCAGGCGGCGCGACAGCGCGCGCGCGTGATCGAGCGGCGTCTCGCGCGCCACGTCGTAGACGCGCGCCGTCAGGATGCGCTGCAGATAGTCGGCGCGGCTGCCCGCAGGCGGCGTGCGCTGGTTGCGGGCCATCGGCTGTTGGGGTCTCTTGCGGCGCCGCATCATATGCGAGCGGCGCAGGGTTCGATTCTGGACAATGGCCCTCAACGAGCAGGAGCAGCGCAGATGGAATGCACGGTGCACTGGGTACGTGAAGGCGGCATGGCGTTCATGGCCGAGACCGGCAGCGGGCATCTGCTGGCGATGGATGGCGCCGCGGACGGCGGCGGCCGCAACCTGGCGCCGCGGCCGATGGAAACCGTGCTCGCCGGCACCGGCGGCTGCGCGGCCTACGACGTGGTCACCATCCTGCGGCGCGGGCGGCACGACGTGCGCGGCTGCAGCGTCAAGCTGCAGGCCGAGCGCGCCGCGACCGATCCCAAGGTCTTCACGCGCATCCACCTGCACTTCGTGGTCACCGGGCGCGAGCTCGACGGCGACGCGGTGGCGCGCGCGGTGGCGCTGTCGCACGACAAGTACTGCTCGGCCACTGCGATGCTGGCCAAGACGGCCGAGGTCAGCACCAGCTACGAACTCGTTGCGGCCTAAGTGGCGCGCCAGGGGTCAGACGTAGTGCGCGGTGCTCGTCATCACCCGCGCAGCCAGTCGCATCGCGAGCCTGATCGGCGCCGGCAGTTCGGCGGCGCCGCCGGCCTGCGCCGACTCGGCGTGCTGCGCTTCGTCGACCTTCATCTGCTCGACGATCGCGCGCGATGCCGCATCTCCGGTGGGCAGGCGGTCGAGGTGGCCGGCCAGGTGCTGTTCCACCTGGCGCTCGGTCTCGAGCACGAACCCCAGGCTCCAGCGGTCACCCGCGACACCGGCGGCCAGGCCGATGCTGAACGCGCCGGCGAACCACAGCGGGTTGAGCACGCTGGTGCGCGCGCCCAACTCGGCCAGCCGCGACTCGGTCCACGCCAGATGGTCAACCTCCTCGGCGGCGGCGCGCTGCATCTGCTGGCGCACCTGCGGCGAGCGCGCCGCCAGCGCCTGCGCCTGGTACAGCGCCTGCGCGCACACCTCGCCGACATGGTCCACGCGCAGCAGCGCGCCCGAGAGCTTGCGCTCGCGCGGCGTGAGATCCGTCACTTCGCCCGCTGGCCGCGCCCGCGCGGCGTGCGAGCCGCCGCTCAAGGTGCGCAGCGTCTCGTCGGCAGCCGTGATCCAGTCGTCAAGGGTCATCGACCGCAGCTTATCGGAATCCCAGGGGTGGTTTTCCCCAGCGTCGACCGATCGAGATCGACGTAGAACGCCGGTCGAAGACTGTTTCGCGTTGTTGTCAGACAACATCGCGGGGGCGTTTACGGCCCAAGGCTTTGCATCGGCCCGACCGCTCTGGTGCAATAGCCGGCAGCTTCCGCTGAGGAGGTTGGCCTGATTGGCCTTCGCCCGCGTCGGCGCGACGGCTGTCCATGGAATCAGGGCCTCTCGTTCAAACCTAGGAGATCATTGCAATGAAAAAATCCTTGCTCGCCCTCGCAGTGCTCGGCGCCTATGCCGGCGTGGCGTCGGCACAGTCGTCGGTGACGATCTGGGGCGTGGTCGACCTCAGCATCAACCAGATCAAGAACGGCGACGCCAAGACCACCTCGATGCAGAGCAACCAGCTGAACAGCAACCGGCTGGGCTTCCGCGGCACCGAGGATCTGGGCGGCGGCTTGAGCGCGGGCTTCTGGCTCGAAGCCCCGATGACCAGCCAGAACGGCAATGCCGGCGCCCTGACCTTCGTGCGCCGCTCGACGGTGAGCCTGATCAGCCAGCAAGGCGGCGAGTTGCGCCTCGGCCGCGACTATGTGCCGTCGTTCTGGAACCTGGTGTACTTCGACACCTTCGGTGCCAACGGCCTGGGCAACAGCACCAACCTCTCTGTTCTCTCTAGCCCCACCAACTCGCCCCTGCCTGGGGTTGTCGGCGCTCGCGCCGACAACAGCATCGGCTACTTCCTGCCGGGCAACCTCGGTGG
>DASURM010000089.1:0-4541 GCA_036280035.1 Burkholderiaceae bacterium
GAGGCCGAGCTGGTGTTCGGCCAACTCAGGCTCACGATACGCCGCAACTACTCGAGTCCGGCGATCCACGCCGCAGGCATCATGGCCCTCGTGCTCGGCGACCCGCGGTTGCGCGCGCAGTGGGAGGGCGAGGTCGCCCAGATGCGCGAGCGCATCCGCGCGATGCGCAAGGCCCTGCACGAGGTGCTGATCGCGCGCATCCCTGGCCGCGATTTCGGCTACCTGCTGACCCAGCGCGGCATGTTCAGCTACACCGGCCTCTCGGCGGCGCAGGTCGACCGCCTGCGCGAGGAGCATGCGGTGTACCTGATCCGCTCGGGCCGTATGTGCGTGGCGGGGCTCAACGGCGGCAACGTCGAGCGCACGGCGCAGGCGTTCGCGGCGGTGCTGGCGTGAGCCGCGAGCTTCGAAGCGGGTTGCTGCGCAGCCCGTGACGTAATCGGCGGTCGCCCGGCACGTTTGTCGTGCCGGGGAATCTGGTTCGCGCCCCATCCGCGGCGCAGCCTCTACGCTCGACGCAGACTTCCGAAGTGCCCTGCGTGGAGAAGAACGTCATGAACACCGTCAGCCCGGCTTTCGACTCGCGCGCCATGCCGCTGGCAGAGCCGAGCACCGCGCCGAGTGCGTTCTCGTGGTGGGACTGGCTCGGCCAGTGGATCGCGCCGAGGCCCGGCCAGCGCGGTAGCGACGTGCCGACGGCGTCGCAGCCGCAGTCGCCCGCGGCGGCGCCCGACGACGCGGGCGGGCAGGGCTCGGGCCGCGCCCACTGAGACACCGACCGCGATCGAAGCTCGGGCCGCGCGGGCCGACTCGTCGGCCTGACCCCTTGATCACACCCCGAGGTAGCGCTGCCACAGGCCCGGTTCGGCCGCCAGCGCCGCCGAGCTGCCGCTCCACGCGACCTTGCCCTTTTCGAGGATGACGTGGCGGTCGGCCAGCGCGATCAGCCGCTGCAGGTACTTGTCGATCACCAGGATCGCCTGGCCGGCGGCGCGCAGCCTGGCCAGCGCGCGCCAGATCTCCTCGCGCACCAGCGGGGCCAGGCCTTCGGTGGCTTCGTCGAGGATCAGCAGCCGCGGGTTGGTGACCAGCGCGCGGCCGATCGCCAGCATCTGCTGCTCGCCGCCCGACAGCTGCTGCGCCCACTGGTCGCGCCGCTCGGCCAGCCGCGGAAACAGCGCATAGACGGCGGGCGCGTCCCACGCCTGGTCGGCACGCGCGGTGTCGCGCACGAACGCGCTGAGGTGCTCATGCACGCTCAGGTTGGCGAACACCTGGCGGCCTTCGGGCACCAACGCGATGCCGCGGCGCGCGATGCGGTGCGCAGGCCAACCGAGGATCGACACGTCGTTGAAGCGCAATTCGCCGCCCGCCGGCGTGACGATGCCCATCAGCGTGCGCACCAGCGTCGTCTTGCCCATGCCGTTGCGGCCGAGCAGCGCCACCACCTCGCCGCGATGCACCTGCAGGTCGACGCCGTGCAGCACCCGCGCGCTGCCGTACGCGGCCTGCAGTCCACGGGCATCGAGCAGCAAGGGGCGCTGCGTCGTCATTCGTGCCCCAGATAGGCGGCGATCACCTGCGCGTCGCGCCGCACCTCGTCGGGTACGGCGCTGGCGATGATGCGGCCGTTGACCAGCACCGACACGCGGTGCGCGAGGCGGAACACCGCATCGACGTCGTGTTCGATCAGCAGCAACGTCGTGCGTCGCGCCAGCTCGCGGATCAGCGCTTCCATGCGCACCGATTCGTCGGGGCCCATGCCGGCCATCGGCTCGTCGAGCAGCACCAGCCGCGGCGCCGCCGCCACCGCCATGCCGACCTCGAGCGCGCGTCGCTGCCCGTGCGACAGCGTGTCGATCGGCGCATCGGCGTGCTCGCGCAGGCCGAGCGCGGGCAGTTGCGCGCGCGCCTGCTGCCACAAGACCGGCTCGCGCGACAACGGACGCCAGGCGCCGGCGCTCGAGCCCGAGGCCGCCTGCAGCGCCAGCGCCAAATGCTCCAGCACGCTGAAGCTCGCAAACAGCCGCGTGATCTGGAACGATCGCGCCAGGCCGCGGCGCGCGCGCTGGTGCGCACTCCACCCGGTGATATCGGCGCCGTCGAACACGATGTACCCCGCGTCGGGTGCGAGCTGGCCGGCGAGCTGCGCCACCAGCGTGGTCTTGCCGGCGCCATTGGGGCCGATCAGCGCGTGCACTTCGCCGCGCTGCACCTGCAGGTCGACGCCGTCGGTGGCCACCACGCCGCCGAAACGCTTGCGCAGGCCGCGCACCTCGAGCAGGGGCCCGGCGGCGTTCATCGCGCAGTGAGACCTCGCCACACGCCGGCCAGCCCGCGGCGCGCGAACAGCACCACCGCCAGCAGCACCCAACCGGTCCAGAACTCCCAGTGCGACGTGTACGCAGACAGCACTTCCTGCAGCAGCAGCAGTGCGGCCGCGCCGAGCACGCCGCCCCACAGCGTGGCGACGCCGCCGAGGATCACCATCACCATCAGCGTGCCCGATTGCGTCCAGTGCAGTACGTTGGGGCTGACGTAGCCTTGCTGATTCACCGACAGCGCACCGGCGATGCCGGCCACCATGCCGGCGACCACGAACACCAGCCAGCGCAGCCGGAAGGTCGCGAAGCCGAGCGCCTCGGCGCGCTGCTCGTCGTCGCGGATCGCGAGCACCGCGCGCCCGAGCCGCGACGGCACGAAGCGCGCCAGCGCCCACAGGCAGGCCGCCAGCACTGCGAGCGCGACGTAGTAGAAGGTGGTCGCGTTCTTCAGATCGAGCTGCAAGCCGATCGCCGAGCGCGCGCGGATATTCAGCCCTTCGTCGCCGCCGTAACCCTTGATCGAGTTGGCCAGGTAGAACAGCATCTGCGCGAACGCCAGCGTGATCATGATGAAGTAGACCCCGCGCGTGCGCAGCGAGATGGCGCCGATCAACGCCGCCGCGACGCCGCTGACCAGCAGCGTGGCCAGCAGATGCGCACCGCCGTCGAGCACGCCCTCGCTGATCATCACGCCGGTCACGTAGGCGCCCAGGCCGACGAATGCGGCGTGGCCGAACGACACCATGCCGCCGTAGCCGAGCACCAGGTTCAGGCTGGTGGCGGCGATCGCGTAGACCACGATGCGGCCCGCCATGCTGGTGTAGTACGACGCACCAAGCGTCTGCAGCGCCCACGGCAGCGCCAGTGCGGCGATGGCCACGGCAAGCAGCGCGGCGCGGCGGCGCAGCGGGGACGGGGCGGCGGCGTCCATCGAGTGCTCAGGCCCGCGCCGGAAACAGACCCTGCGGCTTGACCGCCAGCACCACCGCCATGAACACGTACACCGCGATCGACGCGATCGCCGGCCCGGCGGCGCTGGCCCACTGCGGCGGCAGGAACTCGCGGAACGCGTGCTGCAGCAGTGTGCGGCCGAGCGTATCGACGCAGCCGACCAGGATCGAGCCGATCAGCGCGCCGCGGATCGAGCCGATGCCGCCGATCACGATCACGACGAAGGCAAGAATCAGGATGTTCTCGCCCATGCCCACCTGCACCGCGAGCAGCGGCCCGAGCAGTGCGCCGGCCACCGCGCACAGCCCGGCGCCGATGCCGAACACCGCGGTGAACAGGCGCCGGACGTTGACGCCCATCGCCTCGGTCATCACCCGGTTGGCGGCGCCGGCGCGCACCAGCGCGCCGAGCCGGGTTCTGGCCACCAGCACGTACATCGCGAAGGCGAGCGCCAGCCCCACGCCGAGGATCAGAAGCCGGTACGCCGGGTAGCTGAGCCCGGGCAGCAGTTGCACCGGGCCGGCCAGCGCCTGCGGGGCCGACAGCGGCAGGTCGGTGCCGAACACCATCTTGACCCCGTCGTTGAGGATCAGGATCAGCGCGAAGGTCGCCAGCACCTGCGACAGGTGGTCGCGCGCATACAGCGTGCGCAGCAGCGTCGTCTCCAGCAGCATGCCGAACGCCGCGGTCAGCACGATGGCGCCGAGCACGCCGGCCACGAACGACCCGGTGATCGACACCAGCCAGGCGGCGTTGAACGCGCCCACCATGTACAGCGAGCCGTGCGCCAGGTTGATCATGTCCATCACGCCGAACACCAGCGTGAGGCCGGCGGCCAGCAGGAACAGCATCAGCCCGAACTGCAACCCGTTGAGCAACTGCTCGACGATCAGCAGCGTGGGCATGCTTGCGCGGGCTGTGACAGCGAGGACGGCGACGGCAGCAATGCGCCGCCGCCCGTCACTTCATCGGGCAGGCGCCGACGTAGGCGTCGCCGTGGTCTTTGAGGATCGGCTCGCTGAACGACTTGTTGATCAGGCCACCCTTGCCGTCGGAGCCCACCGTGCGCACGTAGTAGTTCTGGATCGGGTACTGGTTGGTGTTGAACCTGAAGGCGCCACGCACCGAGTCGAAGCGCGCCGCCTTCAGCGCCTTGCGCACCGCCTCGCGGTCGTCGAGCTTGCCCTTGACGTCGCGCACCGCGGCGTTGATCAACTGCGCCGCGTCGTAGCCCTGCGAGGCGTACAGCGTCGGCACGCGCTTGTA
>DASURM010000090.1:0-10138 GCA_036280035.1 Burkholderiaceae bacterium
CGGCTGCCTCGAACGTCACCGGCGTGATCAGCGACGTGTCGGCCATCGCCGCGCTGCTGCACCGCTATGGCGCGCTGTCGTTCTGGGACTACGCGGCCGCGGCGCCCTATGTGCCGATCGAAATGGGCCGGCGCGACGCCGGCTCGCCCGACTACCTCGACGCGGTGTTCATTTCGCCGCACAAGTTCATCGGCGGGCCGGGAACGCCTGGGGTGCTGGTGGCTCGCCGCGAGCTGTTCCACAACCGCGTGCCCAGCGTGCCGGGCGGCGGTACCGTCGCCTACGTGAACCCCAGCGAACACCGCTACCTCGCCGATATCGAGGCGCGCGAGGAGGGCGGCACGCCGGCGATCGTCGAGTCGATCCGCGCCGGGCTCGTGTTCCAGCTCAAGCAGGCGGTCGGCGCCGAGGCCATCCGCGAGCGCGAGCAGTCGTTCATCCGGCGCGCCATCGAGCGCTGGGAGCGGCATCCGGAGATCGAGATCCTCGGCAGCCGCTCGCTTGAGCGGCTGTCGATCGTCTCGTTCGTGGTGCGCGCGCGCACGCCCGACGGACAGCGCCGCTACCTGCACCACAACTACGTCGTGGCATTGCTCAACGACCTGTTCGGCATCCAGTCGCGCGGCGGCTGCTCGTGTGCAGGGCCGTACGGGCACCGGCTGCTGGGCATCGATCTCGAACGCTCGCGCGAGTTCGAACGCGAGATCAGCCGCGGCTGCGAGGGCATCAAGCCCGGCTGGACGCGAGTCAACTTCAACTACTTCATCAGCGAGGCGGTGTTCGAGTTCATCCTGCGCGCCGTCGAGATGGTGGCGAGCGACGGCTGGCGGTTGCTGCCGCACTACCGCTTCGACGCCACGAGCGGCATCTGGCGGCACGCCGCCGGGCCGGCGCGCGCACCGATGTCGCTGCACGACGTGAGCTATGCCGATGGGCGCATGAGCTGGCGCAAGCATCGCCAGTTGGAGCCCGAGTCGGCGCTGGCCGGCTATCTGGTCGAGGCCGCCCGCCTGATGGCCGAGCCGCCCGAGCCGACGGGTAAACCCGAGGTGCTCGAAGTCGATGCAGACTTCGAGCACCTGCGCTGGTTCGCGCTGCCGCACGAGGTTGCGGCGATGCTCGGCCGTGCAGATCGAACAAGCCAGAGCCAGACCCCCCGATGAACACCGCTGCCCCTGCGTTCTCGACCGCCGACCACGGCTCGATCTGGGCCGCCACCGCGCCGCCCGGGCCCGCGTGCCCGAAGCTCGAGGCGAGCGTCGACGTCGATGCGGTCGTGATCGGCGCCGGGTTCACCGGCTTGTCGACTGCGCTGAATCTGCGCAAGGCGGGCGTCGAGGTCGTCGTCGTCGAGGCGGCCGAGCCGGGCTGGGGCGCCTCGGGGCGCAACAACGGCCAGGTCATTCCAACCTTGACGCGTGCCGAGCCCGACGACATCGAGGCGCAGCACGGCGAAGCGGGGCAGCGTTTCGTCGCGCTGGTGCGCGACAGCGCATCGATCCTGTTCGACACGGTGCGCGCGCACGCCATCGCTGCCGAGGCCGAGCAGACAGGCTGGGTGCAGCCCGCGCACACCCCCGGCCGCGTTGCGATCTCGGAGCGCCGGGTCAAGCAGTGGGGCCAGCGCGGTGCGCCGGTGGAGTTGCTCAGCGCCACGCAGGTGCGCGAGATGCTCGGGTCCAGCGCGTGGTACGGCGGCTTCTGGAACCGCAGCGGCGGCCACATCAACCCGCTGGCGCTGGCGCGCGGGCTCGCACGTGTGGTGATCGACGCCGGCGGTCGCATCTACGCGCGCTCGCCGGCGCTGTCGTTCGCGCGCGTGGGCGATCAATGGCTGGTGCGCACGCCGGCCGGGCAGGTGCGCGCGCGCGCGCTGGTGCTGGCCACCAACGCCTACACCGGCGAGTTCGCGCCGTCGCTGGCGCCGCGCATCGCGCGCGAAGTGGTGCCGGTGTTGTCGTGGCAGATGGCCACGCTGCCGCTGCCCGAGGCGGTGCGCGCCAGCGTGATCCCAGGCCGCCAGGCGATGTCCGATACCCACGGCGACTTGCACTTCGCGCGCTACGACGCGCGCCATCGGTTGGTGACCGGCGGCGCTCTGGTCGCGCCGTTCAACCAGGCCGAGCGGTTGAAGGCGAGGATCGGCCAGCGCCTGCAGCGGCTGTGGCCGCAGATCGGCAACGTACGATTCGACCACGTGTGGAACGGGTATGTCGCGATGACCGACAATTACATGCCGCGCTTTCATCGGCTCGGCCCCGACGCGTGGGCGTGGGCGGGCTGCAACGGCCGCGCAGTCGGCCTCGCGGTTGCGCTGGGTGGCGAGTTCGCCAAGGCGGTGCGCGGTGTGCCCGATCGCGAACTGGCGCTGCCGTTCACCGAGCCGGCGCCGCTGCCGTTGCACTCGCTGGCTCGCCGAGTGGCGCCGCTGATGCTGCTGCGCTACCGGCTGCTCGACCGGCGCGAGATCCGCGCCGGCTGATTCGCGCGGGATGAGTTCGAGTTTGCACGATGAGACTTCGATCGACTCCCGGCTGATGGCCGGACGATACGAACTGTTCGCCGGCGCCATGGCCGGCACGACAACCATAGGAGAACCGAGATGAGCTTTACCCGCCGCGACGCACTGAAGACCGCTCCTGCGGTCGCGCTGGTCGCTTCGATTCCAGGGGTGGTGCAGGCCCAGGCGAAGGGCGAGCCCCGTCGGGGCGGTACCGTGACGGTGCACATGCAGGGCGAACAGCGCATCCTGAATCCGGCGCTGCGCGCCTCCACCGGCGTCTACGTCGTCGGCGGCAAGATCATGGAGCCGCTGGTCGACCTCGACGCCAAGGGCGGGCCGACGCCCGTGCTGGCGACGTCATGGCAGTCGTCCGCCGACGGCAAGACCATCACCTTCAAGCTGCGCCAGGGCGTCAACTGGCACGACGGCAAGCCTTTCACCTCGGCCGATGTGCAGTACACGGCGATGGAGATGTGGAAGAAGCACCTGAACTACGGCACCACGCTGCAGCTCTACCTCGACGGCGTCGACACGCCCGACGCGCATACCGCGGTGTTCCGCTACTCGCGGCCGATGCCGATGGACCTGATGCTGCGCGCGATGTCCGACCTCGGCTACATCGCGCCGAAGCACGTCTACGAGGGCACCAACGTGCTCGAGAACCCGGCCAACACGGCACCGATCGGCACCGGTCCGTTCAAGTTCTCGAAGTACGAGCGCGGCCAGTACGTGATCGCGGTGCGCAACGACAACTACTGGCGCAAGGGCTTCCCGTACCTCGACCAGATCGTCTGGCGCTTCATCCCCGATCCGGCCGCGGCCGTCGCCGCGATCGAGTCGGACCAGATCCAGATGAGTGCCGAGGGCGGGCTGCCGCTGGCCGACCTCGACCGCCTGAAGAAGGATCCGCGCTTCGAGGTGTCGAGCCGCGGCAACGAAGGCAACGCGGTGATGAACACGATCGAGTTCAACTTCCGCCGCAAGGAGATCGCCGACCACCGCGTGCGCGAGGCGATCGTGCGCTCGCTCGACGTGCCGTTCTTCTGCGAGAACTTCCTGTTCGGCTTCGCCAAGCCGGCATCCGGCCCGATCCCGAGCAGCGCGCCGAACTTCTTCCCGAAGGATTCGCCGAAGTACCCGTTCGACAAGAAGAAGGCCGAGGCGTTGCTCGACCAGGCGGGTTACAAGCGCGGCGCCGACGGCAAGCGCTTCAATCTGCGGCTGGTGCCCGCGCCATGGGGCGAAGACATCACGCTGTGGTCGACCTTCATGCAGCAGTCGCTGCAGCAGGTGGGCATCGGCATCGAGATCGTCCGCTACGACGCCGCCGGCTACCTGAGCAACGTCTACAAGGAGTGGAACTTCGACCTCGCCACCGGCTGGCACCAGTACCGCGGCGACCCTGCGGTGTCGACCACGGTGTGGTACCGCTCCGGCAGCCCGAAGGGCGCGCCGTGGACCAACCAGTGGGGCTGGCAGTCGGAGCAGAACGACAAGCTGATCGACGCTGCCGCGTTCGAGATCGACCCGGCCAAGCGGCGCAAGCTGTACGCCGACTGGGTGACGCTGGTGAACAATGAGATCCCGCTGTGGATGGCGATCGAGCGGCTGCTGATCTCGGTGACCAACCGCAAGCTGCAGAATCACCACAACCAGCCGCGCTGGATCTCCAGCAGCTGGCACGATCTGTGGATCTCTGCGTGACGTGAGGTTCCTCTCGCTCGCGCTGCGTCGGCTGGCCGCGAGCCTGCCGACGCTGCTCATCATCCTGGCGGGGCTGTTCCTGCTGCTGCAACTGGCGCCCGGCGACACGGTCGACGCGCTGATGGCGCAGATGGGCGGCGGCGACGCCGCGATGATGGAGCAGCTGCGCCGCTTCTACGGGCTCGACCTGCCGGTGATGGTGCGGTTGGGCAACTACCTGTGGCACCTGGTCAACTTCGACCTCGGCCAGTCGGCCGCCTACGCCAAGCCGGTGGTCGACGTGATCTTCGAGCGCCTGCCCGCGACGCTGCTGCTGATGGTGTCGGCGCTGTCGCTGGCGTTCGCCGCCGGCATGGTGCTCGGCGTGATCGCGGCGCGGCGCGTCAACGGGTGGCCCGACACGTTGATCTCGACGCTCGGGCTGATCTTCTACGCCACGCCGTCGTTCTGGTTCGGCCTGATGGGCATCGTGGTGTTTGCGGTGCGGCTTTCGTGGCTGCCGGCCGGCGGCTACGAGACCATCGGCGCGGGCTACACGGGAATCATGCGGGTGCTCGACATCGCCTACCACCTGCTGCTGCCTACGGTGACGCTGGCGCTGATCTTTCTGGCGATCTATCTGCGGATCATGCGGGCGTCGATGCTCGAGGTGCTGACGCTCGACTTCGTGCGCACCGCGCGTGCCAAGGGGCTCAAGGAGACCGCGGTCGTGGTGCGCCACGTGCTGCGCAACGCGCTGCTGCCGATGGTCACGCTGATCGGCCTGCAGGCCGGCGCGATGCTCGGCGGCTCGGTGGTCGTCGAGAGCGTGTTCGCGCTGCCCGGGCTGGGACGGCTGGCCTACGACTCGGTGGTGCAGCGCGACCTCAACACGCTGCTGGGCATCGTGTTCCTGTCGGCGCTGCTGGTCATCTTGATCAACTTCATCGTCGACATCGCCTACGCCCGGCTCGACCCGCGGATCGGCGGCGGGCATTGAGTTCATGGGTTTCCTGCGTCTCTACGTTCGCAACCCCGGCGCAGTGATCGGGCTGGTGCTGCTGGTGCTCGTGCTGGCGATGGCCGCGAGCGCGGGCCTGTTGTACCCGCGCGACCCGCTGAGCCTGGCCGGGCGGCCGCTGCAATGGCCGTTCGCGAACGAGCGCTTCCTGCTGGGCACCGATGCGTCGGGTCGCGACATCGCGGCGCAGATCTTCCACGGTGCGCGCATCTCGCTGTTGATCGGCTTCGTCGCCACGATCGTCGCGATCGTGCTGGGCATCGTCATCGGCGCGGTGGCGGGCTACTACGGCGGCTGGGTCGACAACGCGCTGATGCGTGTCACCGAGGCCTTCCAGACGGTGCCGAACTTTCTGCTGCTGCTGGTGCTGGTGGCGGTGTTCGGCTCGGGCCTCACCACGGTGATGCTGGCGATCGGGCTCGTGTCGTGGCCGGCGCCGGCGCGGCTCACGCGCGCGGAGTTCCTGTCGTTGCGCAATCGCGAGTTCGTGCAGGCGTGCCGCACCATCGGGCTGCGCGACGGCGCGATCATCTTCCGCGAGATCCTGCCGAATGCGATGCCGCCCCTGATCGTCTACGCCAGCGTGGTGATGGCGCTGGCGATCCTGATGGAAAGCGCGTTGGCGTTCCTGAATCTGTCGGACCCCAACGTGGCCTCGTGGGGCAACCTCATCGGCACTGGCCGCGGCGTGCTGCGCACCCAGTGGTACGTGTCGGCGATCCCCGGGGTGGCGATCCTGCTCACCGTGCTGGCGGTGTCGCTGGTCGGCCAGGGCCTGAACGACGCGCTGAATCCGCGTCTGAGGTCGCGGTGAGCGCTTCGACTGCGCCGATGCTGCGCGTGAGCGGGCTCGATGTGGCGCTGCCGCCGGGTGCCGACCGCAGCTACGCGATCCGCGGGCTCGACCTCGAACTGTCGGCCAACGAGATCCTGTGCGTCGTCGGCGAGTCGGGCTCGGGCAAGTCGATGACCGCCAGCGCGCTGATGCGGCTGCTGCCCACCGGCGTGAACGTGGTCGCCGGCGGCATCGAGTTCGACGGGCGCAACCTGCTCGCGTTGTCGGAGCCGCAGATGCGCGAGATCCGCGGCGCGCAGATCGCGATGGTGTTCCAGGAGCCGATGACGGCGCTCAATCCGCTGCGCACGGTGGGCGACCAGATCGGCGAGACCTTTCGCATTCACACCCGCCTCGACGCGGCGGCGATCGAAAGCAAGGTGCTCGCGCTGCTTGCCGAAGTGCGCATCCCCGATCCGGCGGCCTCGGCGCGCGCCTATCCGCACGAGCTGTCGGGCGGGCAGCGCCAGCGCGCGATGATCGCGATGGCACTCGCGCTCGAGCCGCGCGTGCTGATCGCCGACGAGCCGACCACCGCGCTCGACGTCACCACGCAGGCGCAGATCCTGGAGTTGATCCGCGACCTGCAGCGGCGCAAAGGCACCGCGGTGCTGTTCATCACGCACGACTTCGGCGTCGTTGCCGAGATCGCCGACCGCGTGGCGGTGATGCAGCACGGCGTGCTGGTCGAGCAGGGGCCGGTGCGCCAGGTGCTGGAGGCACCGCGCCATGCCTACACGAAGCAGCTCATCGCCGCAGTGCCGCCGCTGGCGCCACCGCCTGGCAGGGTGGTCGACGGCTCGCCGGTGCTGGTGATCGAGCAGCTGACCAAGGTTTATCGCACCGGCGGTTTCCTGGGGCGCGGCGCGCGCGTGACGCGCGCGCTCGATGACGTGTCGCTGGCGCTGCCGAAGGGCTCGACGCTGGGCATCGTCGGCGAATCGGGCTCTGGCAAGTCGACGCTGGCGCGCTGCATCGTGCGCCTGCTCGATCCGGACCAGGGCCGCATCCGCTTCGGCGAGGTCGACCTCGCTGCGATGTCGCGGCGCCAGCTGCGCTCGGCCACGCGGCGCGTGCAGATGGTGTTTCAGGATCCGTTCGCCTCGCTGAACCCGCGGCGACGCGCTGGCGAACTGGTCGCCCAGGGGCCGGTGGCGCACGGCGTGCCGCGCCGGCAGGCGCTGGCGCGCGGGCGCGAGTTGTTCGAGCTGGTGGGGCTCGATCCGAACGCGGTCGATCGCTATCCGCATGAGTTCTCGGGCGGCCAGCGCCAGCGCATCGGCCTGGCGCGCGCGCTGGCGCTCGACCCGGAGATCCTGGTGGCCGACGAGCCGGTGTCGGCGCTCGACGTGTCGGTGCAGGCGCAGGTGCTGGAGCTGCTGGCCGACCTGAAGTCGCGCCTCGGCTTGTCGATGATCTTCGTCACCCACGACCTGCGCGTGGCCGCGCAGATCTGCGACCGCGTCGCGGTGATGCAGCACGGCCGGGTGGTCGAGACCGGCCCAGCGGCCGAGGTCTTCACCGCGCCGACGCACGAGTACACGCGTGCGCTGATCGACGCGATTCCGGGCCGGCACTGGTCCGAGCGCGTCGCCGCCGAAGCGGCGCTCGCGCTGTCTGCGTCCGCCGAATCGGGGTAAGTTCGAGGCCCTGACGAGGCTACTTCGCGGGCGCCGCGGGCTGGCTGCGATAGGTCGGTGTCTGCGCGAACTCCGCTGGCACGTCCCACATGCGCGCCGCGTAGAACACGGCCCAGGCGACGACGAACAGCGACAGCACCCAGACCCAGGCCGGAATCGACGAGCGTGCTTCGGCGCGCCGCGGGTCGAACGGATCGTCGGTGCTGAACGCATCGACCGTGAAGTGCACCTTGCCGCGCCGGGTCGAATTCGGGGCGAGACCCGACACGATGATCCCCGGCCCGTTGTGCACCCGGAACGGAATCTCCTCGATGCCCTCGCGGCCGTTCTGATCCTGCGCGAGTATCTTCAACCGGTGCAGCCCATCGTCGATGCTGCGCGTGTCGAGCACCACATCGGTCGGCAGCTCGCGGTCGATCACCGGCTCCGGGTTGTTGTCGAGATAGACGCGAACGCGCGGCTTGTCCATGGCAGGCCCTTTCAGCGATCGTCGCGCAGGATGTCGTACTTGGGGTGACGCCGGTCGGCCTCACCCGGGCGTATCAGCATCCAGAACATCGCCGCGAAGCAGGCCACCGTGATGAGGCCGGCCAGCGCGATGATGACGACGTTGCCCCACAGGGGCCCGAGCAGGTGGTGGCTCATGACCTACGTCTCACTTGCCTTTGGCGCGTTCGGCAGCCACTTGGGCGGCGGTCACCGCAGCGCCGTGGTTGCCCCACGAGCTGCGCTCGAAATTGATGATCGCGGCAATCTCGGCATCGGACAGCGCAGCGGCGAACGGCGGCATCGGGCTGGGATAGACAGTACCGCCGACGTTGACGCCGTGCACTCCGTGCAGCACCGCGCGGATGTGGGTCGTGGCGTCGGCATCGTTGACCGCCGCATTGCCCTTGAGCGGCGGAAACGCCCCTGGCAGACCCTCGCCGCTGGCCTGGTGACACGCGGCGCAGTTCGCGGTGAACAGCGCCTTGCCGTCGGCAGCGGGCGCGCCCGCGCCGGTCGATGGCGGCGCCGTGCCGGCCGACGCGCCGACGCCCGCCATGGCAGGCATCGCGCCGCCGGCGCTGGCAGTATCCGGCAACGCCGGCTGCTTCAGCGCCATCAGGTAGGCGAGCAGCGCCTGCGCATCGCGCGTCGGCACCACGACGCCGCCGGCCGGTGCGTAGGCCTTCGGCAACGGCACAGGCGTCACGCCGGCCGGCGCCTGGTCGACCACATCGAACAGCCAGTCGAATGACGGCATCACCGATTCGGGCACCACCGCGCGCGGGTTGTAGAGGTGGATGTACTGCCACACCGCGCTCGGCTGGCGCACGCCGATGTTGGTGAGGTCGGGCCCGGTGCGCTGCGAGCCGAGCAGCTCGGGCGTTTGATAGGCAAAGTCGCCCGGCGCCGACGGCCGGCCGAACACCTTGTCTTGCGCCAGCGGCCGCACCTGTTGCGTGTGGCAGTAGCTGCAGCCGCTGGCGACGTAGACGTCGCGCCCTGCGGCTTCCAGCGGCGTCAGCGGCACGACACCGGGGCCGGCCGGCGTGCGCGACAGCTCGATGCCGGGCAGCACGCCCATCAGGGTCGCGAGCAGCGCATAGACCAGGGTCGAGCCGCCCGCGATCAGCACCAGCCTATTCATGCCACCGCCTCGTCGACGCGCAGCGATGCACGCCTGGGGCCGCCGGCGCGGCCGCAAGTCATGCGCCAGACGTTCCACGCGAAGACGACGTGGCTCAAGAACATCATCGCGCCGCCGACCCCGCGCCAGAGGTAGTAGGGCTGCATGTCGACCACCGAGCGGATGAACGGCAGCCCCTGGACCCAGTCCATGCCCTGAATGGTGCCGCCGATCGACAGCGAGATCACGTAGATGAAGCTGCCGACCAGCGCGAGCCAGAAGTGCAGGGCGAGGCCGAACGTGCCCGGCTCCTTGCCGGTGGCCAGCGGCAGCAGCGCGTAGATGCCGCCCCAGATCGCGAACGTGACGAAGCCGTACATCGTGAGGTGCGAGTGGCCGACCGTGAAGTTGGTGAGGTGCCAGACCTCCTGCAGCGAGCGGAATGCCTCGAACGTGCCCTGGGTCGAGCCCACCAGGTAGCCGACCACGCCGACGAAGATGAACATCAACGGCACCGAATGCACCATGTCGCGCATCCGGCCCCGCATCGTCAGCAGGAAGTTGGCGCTGCCGCCCCACACCGGCACCAGCATCGCCACGCTGAACACGATGGCGGTGGTTTGCAACCACCACGGCAGCGGGCTGAACAGAAAGTGGTGCGCGCCGATGATCGGGTAGAACACCAGATTGGTCCAGAACGCAAACACGCCCAGCGCGTAGGAGTAGATCGGGCGGCTCAGCAATTTGGGCAGAGCGTAGTAAAAGATGCCCAGCGCCAGTGGCGTAAACCACATACCCACAGCATTGTGCATGTAGTACCCGGAAACGGACACTTGGCCCAGGC
>DASURM010000091.1:0-2546 GCA_036280035.1 Burkholderiaceae bacterium
CCGCAGCGGCTGCATCTGCGGCTGATGGAGGCGGTGGTGCTATGCGGCGGCCTCGGGTTCCTCTGGCGCGCGTGGCGTTGAGGGTAGAGCGCGTATCGCCGAATCCCCGAAAGGAGTCCCCATGTCCAACACGCAACAAGCTGCAGACCGCAAGGCCCGCGTGTTCATCACCGGCTCGGCCGACGGGCTGGGCCATGCCGCTGCCAGGACGCTGCTCGCGCAGGGTCACGACGTCGTGGTGCACGTCCGCTCGCAGGCCCGGATGTCGGCCGTGAACGAACTCGTCGACCAGGGCGCCATCGCCACCATCGGCGACCTGTCGGACCTCGCGCAGATCCGCCACCTCGCCGGTCAGGTCGATGCCATCGGCCCGATGGATGCGGTCATCCACAACGCGGGCGTGCTGTCGGGTGCGGCACTGCTGGTCGTCAATGTCGTCGCACCGTACCTGCTCACGGCGCTGACCCGGCGTCCC
Organism: Burkholderiaceae bacterium; assembly: GCA_036280035.1. Lineage (GTDB taxonomy): Bacteria > Pseudomonadota > Gammaproteobacteria > Burkholderiales > Burkholderiaceae_C > JAEUPI01. The sequence goes on from DASURM010000091.1 coordinate 476, forward strand.
GGGCGCCTGATCTACCTGAGCAGCGGCATGCACAAAGGCGGGCGCGCCAGCCTCGACGGCATGGACTGGTCCGGCCGCACGTCCACGGGTAGCTATTCGGACAGCAAGCTGTTCGTCACCGCGCTGGCGGCGGCCGTGGCACGACTGTGGCCCGACGTTATCAGCAACGCCGTCGATCCAGGCTGGGTGCCGACGAGAATGGGCGGCGCGGGCGCACCCGGCGACCTGCGGCTGGGGCATCTGACGCAGGAGTGGCTCGCCACCAGCGACGACGCGCAGGCGCTGACCAGCGGCGGGTATTGGCATCACCAGCGGCGCGAGCCGCCTCATGCCGCCGTCAACGACACCCGGTTCCAGGACCAGTTGTTGGCCGAACTCTCGCGCGCCACCGGCACCAGGCTGGCGTGATGGCACGCTACGCGTCGCGCCCGAACGCATCGACGGCCGCCGCGTGCTTGGCCGCACGCGGCGGCCGCTCCACCCGACGCGCGCCTCAGGTGGCCGCCGCGGCCGGCAGGCTGCGCAGCACGCGCACCGGCGAGCCGCTGATCAGCAGCGCCTGCAGCGCAAAGCCCGCGGCCGCCAGCACGATGCATGCGGCCTCGCCCCACAGGCTGCCAACCGCCGCGCCGAGCGCGCCGCCGAGCGGCCGTGCGCCGGCATTCAGCGTGAGAAAGATCGCCGACACCTGGCCCAGCACACGCGTGGGCACCAGCGTCTGGCGCAGCGTGGTGGTGCTGACCGTCCACACCAGCGGGCCGGCACCGAACAGCACGAACGACAGCCCGGCCAGCCAGCCGAGCGGCCAGATCAACGTGGCTGCCATCACCAGCGCGGCGAGCACCGACATCCACGGCCCGAGCAGCACCGCGGCGCCGAACGGCAGCGCGCGCATCACGCGCGTCGCCAGCGTGGCGCCGATCAGCATGCCCGCGCCGTAGCAGCCCAGCGTGAGGCCCACCGCATCGGCGCTCAGCCCGAGGGTGCGCATCGCATGCGGCACGTAGGCGGCCTGCAGCACCAGCCACGCGAGGTTCCACACCACCGCGGTCCACATCACCGGCCGCAGCAGCCGGTCGTGCCACACCAGTGCAAGGCCATGGCGCAACTCGTCGAGCATGTGGCGCGCGGGGCCGGTGCTGCGCGGAACCGCCGGCAGGCGCAGCAACAGCAGCAGCGCCAGCGCCGACAGCACGGTGGCGCAGGCGAACGCGGTGCCCGCACCGGCCCAGGTCACCAGCGCGCCGGCCAGCGCCGGGCCGGCGGCGAACGCGGCGCTGCGCGCCAGCTCGAGCCGCGCGTTGGCGCGCGTCAGCTCGTGCTGCGGCACCAGCGAAGGCACCAGCGCCGGCGCGGCGACCGTGAAGCCCACCGTGCCGGCGGCGCCGACGAAGCCCAGCAGCGCCAGCGCGGCCAGCGTCACCGCGCCGCCGCCGACCAGCCACCACAGCGCCAGCAGCGACAGCGCGCGCACGCCCTCGGCCAGCCACATCAGCCGCGAGCGCGACCAGCGATCGGCCAGCACGCCCATCGGCAGCGACAGCAGCAGGAACGGCAGCGTCTGCGCGCTCGACAGCAACCCGATCTCGCCGGGGCCGGCGTGCAGCAGCAGCACCGCGACGATCGGCACCGCGGCCAGGCTGATCTGCTCGGCCGACTGCGCGGCCAGGTTGCTCCACGACAGCGTGGCCAGCGTGTGGTGGGATGCCGGTGAGGTCATGCGCGCATCATCGCCGCGCAGGCCGGCTCGCACCGGCCGGATTCGGACCCGTGTTCGGGCCGCGGGTCTGCGGTTTCGAAGTCGGGCGCGGCGGACCCGGGCCGCAAACGGGACTGCGCGTGGGCGACGACTGGGACAGCATCGTGAGCCCCAGTGGTCGCTGTCGGCCATCAGCTGTCGCTGGCCACAGGCAGCTTCCTGGCACTTCACCTAGTGTGCTGTCCCACTGATACGTGAGCAAAGTCGATGCAGCTTTTCGAGGATCGAGTCGGCAGTAGCGGTCCAGCGAAACGGCTGCGAGTTGACATTGTGGTGTGTGACGAACCGATCGATGCGCTGCACGAGTTGCTT
>DASURM010000092.1:0-4480 GCA_036280035.1 Burkholderiaceae bacterium
AGCCGGCGCTGCCACAGCGCGGCCGCAATCAGCAGCAGCGTCAACGCGAGCGCAAGTGTCCAGCGCGGCTCGGGGGTGCTCGGCACTGTGGTAGCCAGCACCGGCGCCGTGCCGACGGCGAGCGCGCTCACGCCTTGCGGCAGCGGCAGCGGCTGGGTCACCGGCGTGGCCGGCTGCTGCGTGCGCACCACCTGGTCGACGGCGACGAAGCTGGTGTACGAGGTCAGCAGCGAATACTTCAGCCCCAGCGCGGTGATCGCCTCGCGCTGCGACTGCCCGCCCATCAGCGCCTCGTCGTCGCCGAGCTGGGCGATGCGCTCGCGCGCCCACAGGTGCCGCAGTGCCACCGCGTCGGCGTCGGGCGGCGGCGCGTCGATCACGTCGACGTGGTTGCCGTCGGCGGCCTGGCCGGTCAGCACCAGCTTGGCGCCGGCGGAAGAGCCGCGCCATTTGCCCCACAGCACGACCGGCCGCCCCGCCATCACGTCGGGCAACGCCGCCGGCTCGACGTCGTAGACCTCGAGCCCGGTGAAGCGCGCGTTCAGTTGCGTCAGCACCGGCGAATCGATCATGCGGCGCAAGCGGTCGGCTTGCTCGGCCGCGCGCTCGGGCCGGGTGACGATGAAGGCCTCGCCCTGGCCGGCGCGCGCCAGGCCTTCGATCAGGTGGCGGTTGACTGCCGTGCCGATGCCGAACGCGAACACGTTCGCGTGGTCGAGGTTGCGGCGCACCAGTTGGAACACCTCGTTCTCGACCGCGACATAGCCGTCGGTGACCACGATCACGCTGCGCGACACGTCGGCGGGCTTGGGCAGCGCGGCGACGCGGCGCAGCGCCGGCACGATCTCGGTGCCGCCGCCGCCTGCGGCGCGGTCGATGATGCGCAGCGCGCGCGCGATGTTGGCCTGCGTCGCCGGCACCGACGCTTCGGCAAGCACGCGGTTGCTGCCGGAGAACAGCACGACGTTGAAGGTGTCGCTCGGCCGCAGGCTGCCGATCAGCTGGCGCAGCAGCGCCTTGGCAGTGTCGAGCGGGTAGCCGTGCATCGAGCCCGAGATGTCGACCACGAAGACGTAGTCGCGCGGGTTGGTCTGCGCCGGCGCCACCGCCCGCGGCGGCTCGATCAGCGCGAGGAAGAAGTTCTCGGCGTCGTCGCCCGGCGGCCCCTGGTAGAGCATCAGGCCGGCGGCGGTGCGCTCGCCGGCCAGGCTGTACTCGACGACGAAGTCGCGGTTGTCGCTGGACACCTCGTCGGCCAGCGCGAGCTGCACGTGCTCGGTGCCCAGGCCGAGCGTCTCGAGCTTGTGGCTGTCGCTGTGCAACTCGCGGATCGGCAGCGGGGCGCTCAGCTTCACCGTCAGATCGAACGACGCGTTCGAGGAAACGCCGGGTTGCAAGTGCGCGGTGGCCGAGAGCGCGCCGTTGGTCGGCGACGCGGAGGGGGATCTGTACCGCGGTCCGACCACCGTCGGAAACACGAAGCGATAGCGGCCGTCGTGCGGCGCGATCAGCTCGCTGTACTGCAGCTCGACCTGCACGTCGTCGCCGGGCAGGATGTTGGCCACCTTCATCGAGAACACGTTCGGCCGCTCCTGCTCGAGCAGCGCGGTGGTCTTGCCCTCGCGCCGGGCGCTGTCGTACTCGAGCCGAGCGCGCTGTTTCTCGCGAATCTGCGCGGCGATCTGCCGCTCGCCGATGCGCACCGTCATCGCATGCACCGCCGAGCGCGTCGAACCGGGAAAGATGTAGCGTGCCTCGATCGGGCGCTGCCCCTCGTTGCGGTAGTGCTGCGTCACCGTCACCGCGGCGATCACGCCGGCGATGCGCACGTCGACCCGCGTCGCCTTCAGCGGCAGCGCGTCGAGGGCGGGGTCGTCGCTGGCGACGTAGAAGTACGGACTCTCCGGCACGCGCGCGTCGGTGTCCTCGGCGTGCGCCGGTGCCCACCACACCAGCGCCAGCGCGGCGAGCAGCGACAGCACGATGCAGGCGGCCACGCGGCCGATCGACAGCGGCGTGCGCGACGGGGCAGGCGGGCGGGGCATGGGCGACTCCTGCGGTGGGCTCGCCGCCACTGTCGCGCTGCCGTGCGAACGGCGTTCGAAGCGCGTGTGCGCTCTCGTGAAGTCGGCGTGAAGCCGCCGGTCGACGCCGGCGTCAGGCCGCGTCGGCGCAGGGCAGGGTCAGCGTCGCCAGCGCGCCGCCGCCGTCGGCGTTGCGCAGGCTGACGCGGCCGCGGTGCAACTGCGCGATCTGCTTGACGAACGCCAGGCCGAGCCCCGTGCTCTTGCGCCGGCTGTGCGGCCGCGCGAGCGAAAAGAACTTCTCGAACACCTTGGCGTCGGCGAACTCCGGTATCCCCGGGCCGCGGTCGCGGATCGTCACCTCGGCGCGGCGGCCGTGGCGCGCGAGCGCGATCTCGACCGCGCCGCCGTCGGGCGAGAAGTCGAGCGCGTTGTCCAGCAGGTTGCCCACCGCACGCCGCAGCAGCAGCGGGTCGCCGTCGACGTCGACGTCGGCCCCTTCGTGCAGCACCACGCGCAGGTGCCGCGGCGCGCCGGCGGCCTCGGCGCTGGTGGCCAGCTCGTGCAGCAGCGAGCGCATCGCCACCGCTTGTGTCGGTCCGAGCGCGCGCCGGCGCTCCAGCGCGGTGAGCTCCATCATGCGGTCGACCAGCTCCTGGATGCGCTGCGTCTCGCGCTCGACGTTGGCGATGAAGCGGCGGCGATCGGCCTCGGGCATGCCGGGCTCGCGCAGCAGCTCGGCCGCGCCGCGGATCGCCGACAGCGGGCTCTTCAGCTCGTGTGTCAGCGTCTGCACGTAGTCGGCCACGTAGTGACGGCCGGCCAGCGCGTCGCGCATCTCGTCGTAGGCGGCGCCGAACGTGCCCCACGCGCGGCGCGCGAGCCGCGGCAGGCTCAGCGTGCGTTCGCGTCGCAGGTCGCGCACCGTCGCACCGATCAGCCCGAACGGCCGCACCAGCCAGACCGCGACGATCACCGCCAGCAGCAGCACGGCCACCACCGACGTCACGCCGACGACGAGCGTCTTGCGCCGCGCCGCGGCGACGAACTGGCCGAAGCTGCGCGCCGGCTTGGACACCGACACCGCGCCGGCGATGCGGCCGTCGACGCGGATCGGCACCGACACCACCATCACCGAGGTGTTGGCGTCGCCGTCGAAATCGGTGCTGGTGCGCGCGCCGTACTGGCCGGCCAGCGCGAGCCTGATGTCGCGCCACTGCGAGAAGTCCTTGCCCTGGTGGCGTCCGAGCGAGTCGAACAGCACGATGCCGTTGGCGTCGACCACGGTGGCGCGCAGCTCGACGCTCTCCTTCCTGATGCCGAAGATCGTGGCCTGGAAGCGCCGCGCGTAGAGGTCGCGAAACAGCGGGTCGAGCCAATCGGTGGCGAGCGCCTCGCCGGAATGGCTGCGCTGCTCGATCTGTGCGGCCATCAGGTGTGCCGTCTCGACCAGCGACTCCTCGGCCGATTCGCGGTAACGCGGGTCGATGTCGGCCAGCAGCCGCCACATCAGCACGCCGACGCCCAGCGCGTAGACCAGCAGGATGCCGACGAAGACGCGGGTTCGTGCGCTCATCGATGAGCCCCCACGCTTGGGAGCGGCCCGGCGCCGGCCGTCGGCGCTTCGTTCACGGCGGCATGCTGGCGGGAAGGTCTTCGGCCAGCGCGTAGCCGACGCCGCGGTGGGTGCGGATCGGCTCGAGCGCCGGCGCCACCGCCTTGAGCTTGGCACGCACGGTCTTCACGTGCGCGTCGACCGTGCGGTCGAGGCTGTCGCTGCCGTCGTCCCACACCAGCTCGAGCAGCGCGTCGCGGCTGTAGACATGGCCCGGCCGGCTCACCAGCGCGCGCAGCAGCCCGTACTCGTAGCGCGACAGCTCGAGCGGCTTGCCGTAGAAGCGGATCTGCCGCCGCCCGTCGTCGATCTCGAACGCGCGCGCCGCCGCGGGCGCGGCAGGCGCGGGCCGGGTGGCGCGCCGCAGCACGCTGCGCACGCGCGCCACCAGTTCGCGCGGCGAGAATGGCTTGGTCACGTAGTCGTCGGCGCCGAGTTCGAGGCCGACGACGCGGTCGATCTCGTCGCCGCGCGCGGTGAGAAACAGCACCGGCACGTCGACGCGCTCGCGCAGGTGCTTGAACAACTCGAAGCCGCTCATGTCGGGCAGCCCCACATCCAGGATCACCAGCGCCGGCGTGCGCCGGTCGGCAGCCGCCAGCGCGGCCTCGGCGCTGGCGCACCAGACGGGCTCGAAGCCCTCGGTGCGGAACGCGTATTGCAACGTATCGGCGATGCCGGGTTCGTCCTCGACGATCAGGATCAGCGGTTTGGACATCGGCGGCGATGATAGGACGCCGTCGATAATCGGCCTGATGAACGCGCTGGCCAACGACGTCTTCCTGCGCGCCTGCCTGCGCCAGGCCACCGAGTACACGCCGGTGTGGCTGATGCGGCAGGC
>DASURM010000093.1:0-4432 GCA_036280035.1 Burkholderiaceae bacterium
TCGCGCTCGGCAGCGTGCTGACCGCGCGGCGCATCAGCAAGCCGCTGCGCGCGCTGGCCGAGGCGGCGCGCCGCCTCGGCAGCGGCGACTACGACACGCCGGTGGCCCATGCCTCCGGCGACGAGGTCGGCGACCTTGCGCAAGCGCTCGAGGCGATGCGCCTGGGCATCCAGGACCGCGAGCGCCAGGTGCATCGCCTCGCGTTCTGGGATCCGCTGACCGGACTGTCCAACCGCGAGCAGTTCGACCAGCGGCTGCACGAGCGGCTGGGCGACCAAGACCGCGCGTGCGCGATCCTGCTGCTCGACCTCGATCGGTTCAAGCAGGTCAACGATCTGCTGGGCCACGGCTTCGGCGACCAGCTCCTGCGCGGCGTCGCGCAGCGTCTGCGCCCGTTTTGCACCGCGTCGGGCCACTTGTTGGCGCGGCTCGGTGGCGACGAGTTCGCGCTGCTGCTCGAGCACACCGACGAGGTCGCCGCGCTCGAAGCGGCGCGCCGCATCCAGCGCGAGTTCGAGGCGCCGATGCGCATCGGCGAGCAGCCGGTCGACCTCAGCGCCGCCATCGGCATCGCCGTGTTCCCGCGTCACGGCCGCGAGGCGGGCCTGCTGCTCAGCCGCGCCGAACTGGCGATGTACGCGGCCAAGCGGCAGCGCAGCGGCAGCCAGGTCTACGAGCCGAGGCTCGACGCCGGCAGCCAGGAGTCGCTGACGCTGCTGGGCGAACTGCGCCACGCGGTCGCTCACGACGAACTGCGGCTGTTCCTGCAGCCCAAGGTCGACCTCGGCCGCGGCACCGTCGTCGGCGCCGAGGCGTTGGTGCGCTGGCAGCATCCGCAGCGCGGCCTGCTGCCGCCGCTGGAGTTCGTTCCGTTCGCCGAACAGGCGGGCTTCGTGCGCCCCATCTCGGTCTGGATGGTCGCCGCCGCTGCGCGCGCGTGGCGCACTCTCGACGCCGCCGGCCACAGCCTGTGCCTCAGCGTCAACCTGTCGCCGCGCGACCTGATGGACGCCGACCTGGCGGCGCGGCTGGGCGCAATCATGCGTGAGCACGGCGCGCCGCCGCGTGCGTTGTGCCTCGAGATCACCGAGGGCGCGATCATGGAAGATCCGCAGCGCGCGCAGGCCACGCTCGAGCAGCTGAGCCGGCTGGGCTTCCGCCTGTCGATCGACGACTTCGGCACGGGTTACTCGTCGCTGGCCTACCTCAAGCGGCTGGCAGTCGACGAATTGAAGGTCGACAAGAGCTTCGTGCTGGCGATCGACCGCGACCACGACGACGCCAAGATCGTGCGCTCGACGATCGAGCTGGCGCACAACCTGGGGCTGTCGGTGGTGGCCGAAGGTGTGGAGACCGCGCGCACCTGGATGCTGCTCGACGCGCTCGGCTGCGACCAGGCGCAGGGCTACTACATCGCGCGGCCGATGCCGCACGTCGAGTTCGCCGCCTGGCTCGATCGCTGGCGTGTCCCGGACGCCCTCGCGCAGGATGCGCCGGCGTCGCTGCTCGCCGGCCTCGGTTGACCGCCGTGCGTTCGCTCGTGCGCTGGCTGCGGGCGGCACGCCGCCGGGCACGGTGCGGCGCCGCCGGCGCCTGGTGTGCGCTGGCCTGTGCGGCCCATGCCGACCCCGGCTACTACGTGGTCACCGTCTACGACAACGAAGGCCAGACCAATGCCGACCTGCGCTACTGGACGGTCAAGCGCCCCAACCGGCCCGAGGTCGTCTGGCCCGAGGTCGGCATCGGCCACGGCGTGACGTCGCGCTGGTCCACCGAGCTGTTCGCGAGCTGGATCGGCTCATCGCAGATGCCGACGCAGTTGAGCACCTGGAACTGGCAGAACGAGTTCCTGCTGACCCAAGGCGAGCTGCCGCTGGACATCGCGCTGCACGCCCAGCTGATCGCCAACCAGCTCGACCCGGGCGGCCATGCCATCGAGTTCGGCCCGGTGCTGCAGACCGACGTCGAGCGCACGCAGCTCAACGGCAACGTCTTCTTCGAGCGCGGCTGGGGCGGCCTCGACAGCGGCGCGACGCAAATGAAGTATCAGTGGCAGGTGCGCCATCGCTGGCGGCCGTGGCTGCACCTGGGCGCGCAAGGCTTCGGCGAGCTGGGACCCTGGAATCACTGGCTGCCGCACGAGCAGCAATCGCATCGCGCGGGCCCGGCGCTGTTCGGCACCGTGCGCGTCGACGACCGGCAGGCGCTGCTGGTTCAGGCGGCCTACCTCTACGGCTCGATCTACGGGCGCGATGGCCGCATGTTCACGCTGCGCGCCCAATACGTGTTCTGAACGCGCCGCACGCCAGCGGTCAGTCGACTTGCGCCGGCGCCTCGCGCACCGGGTCGCCGGCATCGCGGGTCGAGAACTGCGCCAGCGCCACGCCGGCCAGCGTGACCAGCGCACCGCCGATCTTCACCGCGGTGAAGCGCTCACCGGTGGCCAGCCACGCCACCAGCCCCGCCACCAGCGGCATCAGGTACTGCAGCGGCGCGGTGCGTGCGACGCCGCGCCGCTCGTTGACCCAGCCCCACACCAGCCAGCCGAGGAAAGCCGACACCAGCGCCGCCCACAGCAGCAGGAACCAATGCCACGCGCCCATCTGCCCCCACGGTGCACTCCACGCTGTCGGCAGACCCAGCACCACCAGCAGCGGGCTGCCGGCTACGGTGGCATAGGCCATCACCGCCACGCCGCCATGGCGCTGGATCAACGGCTTGGACATCACCGTGTAGTACGAGAACAGCGACGCCGAGAACAGCATCATCACGTCGCCGCCGCTGGCGGCCCAACGGCGCGCGAGCAGCTTGTCGGACAGGAACACCAGCACCCCGGCGCACGCCAGCGCCACGCCGGCCACCTGGCCGCGCGTCAGTCGTTCGTGGCCGCCCCAGTGCAGGATCAGCAGCGTGAACACCGGCCCGCAGGCCATGATCAGCGCGCTGGAGAACGCGGTCGACCAATGGATGCCGAAGGTCACCATGCTGACGTGCAGCGTGTGCGCCAGGATGCCGAGCCACATGAGCTGCAGCGCGTCGCGCCGCGGCAGACGCAGCCAGCGCCAGCCGTTGGCGTGCAGCAGCAGCAGCGCCGCGCACAGCGGCATCATCACGTAGCGCGCGCACAGAAACGCCGCCGGTGGCAGCACGTCGAACAGCGCCTTCTGCACCGAGAAATTGGCGCCCCACCCCGCCACCACGAACAGGCCCGCGGCGAGCGCGAGCTGCTGGCTGCTGTTCGACGAGGGGGCGACGGCGCGCGACGGTGCGGACGGCATGGAGGCCCGGGCATTGTGCCGCCTGCCGCCAAGGCGGGCAGGACAGGCCCGTCCGAGGTTCCTGCTGGAAAGTGTGGAGCGAACGCGCCGGCCCCGCATGCCAGAATGAATTTCGCCCGGCGGGTGACCGCGGGCTTACCCTGAAGTCGTAGGAGACCCGATGTCGAAAGCCCTCGCCCTTCTCGCCACCGCGCTGAGCAGCCTGTTGTTCAGCCTCGGTGCCAGCGCGCAGAACCTCTCGATCGCCACCGGCGGTACCGGCGGCGTGTACTACCCGATGGGCGGCGGCATCGCCGCGGCGCTATCGAAGTACGTCCCAGGCATGCAGGCCACCGCCGAAGTCACCGGCGGCTCGGTCGACAACCTCAAGCTGATCGACAGCGGCAAGCCCTACATCGGCCTGTCGATGGCCGACGCCGCGCAGGACGCGCTGCAAGGCGAGAACAAGTTCAAGGGCCACAAGGTGCCGGTGCGCACGCTGATGGTGCTGTACCCCAACCGCATGCACGTGGTCTCCGTCGAAGGCCGCGGCGTCGCCAAGATGAGCGACCTCAAGGGCAAGCGCGTCTCCACCGGTTCGCCCGGCAGTGCCACCGAGGTGATGGCGTTCCGCATCATCGAGGCCGAAGGCCTCGACAAGGACAAGGACATGACCCGCGAGCGCCTGGGCGTGGCCGAGTCGGTCAACGCGATGAAGGACGGCAAGATCGACGCCTTCTTCTGGGTCGGCGGGCTGCCCACCGCGGCGGTGACCGATCTCGCCAACACGCCGGGCACCAAGATCTTGCTGATCGACCATGCCGACACGGTGCCCAAGATGAACAAGAAGTACGGCAACCTCTATGTCGAGGACGTGATCCCGAAGGACACCTACAAGGGCATGGATGCCGACAACCACCAAGCCACGGTGATGAACATCCTCGTCGCCAACGCGAGCATGGACGACCAGACGGCCTACAACATCGTCAAGACGATCTTCGACAAGCGCGACGATCTGATCGCGGTGCACAAGGAAGCCGAGAACTTCAAGCTCGAGAACCAGAAGAACGCGGCCTCGCCGATCCCGTTCCATCCGGGGGCGGTCAAGTACTTCGCCGAAAAGGGTATCAAGCTCAATTGAGCGGCGCCGAGTCCGGCGGTCCTTCCGGCGCGGG
>DASURM010000094.1:0-16432 GCA_036280035.1 Burkholderiaceae bacterium
TTCTTCCGCGGGTTGCCGTGGCGCGACCGCGTGCTGACCCGGCTCGGCTTCGGCTGGGGCCTCTCGCTGGCCGACCCGGTGCCCTACGCCGAGGTGGCCGAGCAGGCATCGCGCGACCGCCTGGTGTCGCGCCTGTTGAACTACATCGAACCGTCGATCGACATCAGCCTGGGCGATGTCGTCGGCAAGCCCGAGTGGAAACAGACCTTCGTCGGTTTGAGCGTCACGCACCGCTCGGGCATGTTCGGCAACTCCCAGCTGCTGGGCAAGGTGGATGGCGGCTCGAACTACATCACCGTGTACCTGGAGCACCCCTTCTGACAGCCACGCGAAGGCGGCCGCGGTCGCCGGCGCGACACGGCGCGCGAGCGCCGGCAAACGACAATGCGGCCATGGGCACCCTCTACCTCGTCCGCCACGGCCAGGCCTCGTTCGGCAGCGACGACTACGACCGCCTGAGCGACCTCGGCGCGCGCCAGTGCGAGCGGCTCGGCGAGTACTTCCGCGCCAGGGGCATCGCCTTCGACGGCGTGATCACCGGCACGCTGAAGCGGCACACCCAGTCGGCCGCCGCGCTGGCGCGCGGGCTGCAAGCCGATCACGCGGCGCTCGCGATGCCCGGGCTGAACGAGTACGACAGCGCGGCGGTCGTGCGCACCGTCCACCCGCAGCCGCTGCCGCGCGCGCGCAGCGCCGAGGAGGTGCGACAGCACTTTCGCCTGCTGCGCGAGGGGCTGCTCGCTTGGATGGAAGGCCTCGTGCAGCCCGAAGGCATGCCGAGCTTCGCCGAGTTCCGCGCCGGCGTCGTGGCGGCGCTCGATCACGTGCGCACGCGGCACGACGGGCACGTGCTGATCGTCTCCAGCGGCGGTCCCATCGCCACCGCGGTGGCGCACGTGCTCGGTGCGCCGCCGTCGGCGATCGTCGAGCTGAACATGCGCATGCGCAACAGCGCGCTCAGCGAGCTGGCGTTCACGCCCAAGCGCCATTCGCTGGTCACGTTCAACACGCTGCCGCACCTCGAAGGCGCCGACGCGAGCTGGGTGACGCACACCTGAGGTTTCGGCTACGCCGCGTGGTTGCGCAGCAGCTCGGCGAACTCGGCGGCCGGGACCGGCTTGCTGAAGAAGAAGCCCTGCATCTGGTCGCAAGCGCGCTCGCGCAGGAACTGCTGCTGCTCGAGCGTCTCCACGCCTTCGGCCACCACCGTCAGGCTGAGCGTCCTGCCCATCGCGATGATCGCCTCGGCGATGGCCTTGTCTTCGCTGTCGCTCGGCAGCTCGCGGATGAACGAGCGGTCGACCTTCAGGGTGTCGATCGGAAAGCGCTTGAGCTGCGCCAGCGACGAATAGCCGGTGCCGAAGTCGTCGATCGCCAGCCGCACGCCCATCGCCTTGAGCGCGCCGAGCACCTCGAGCGCGCGCTCGACGTTGTGCATCACCGAGCTCTCGGTGACCTCGAGCTCGAGCAGGTCGGGCGCGAGGCCGGTCTCGGCCAGCACGTCGCGCACCGCGGCCACCAGCTCCGGGTCGAGCAACTGGCGCGGCGACAGGTTGACCGACACCCGCACCGGCGGCAACCCAGCGTGCTGCCAGGCGATGCCCTGCGCGCAGGCGTTGCGCAGCACCCAGCGGCCGATCGACAGGATGAGCCCCGTCTCCTCGGCCAGCGGGATGAACTTGGCCGGCGACACCGGCCCCAGCTCGGTGCTGGTCCAGCGAAGCAGCGCCTCGACGCCGGCGATGGTGTTGTGCGCGAGGTCGAGCTTGGCCTGGTAGTGCAGCGACAGCTCGTTGCGCTCGATGGCGCGCCTCAGCTGCGTCTCCAGCGTCAGCCGCTCGAGCGACATCGTCTCCAGCCGCCCGTCGTAGAACTGAAAATTGTTCTTGCCCTCCTCCTTGGCGTGGTACATCGCCAGGTCGGCATGCGTCATCAGCAACATCTCGTCGCGCGCATCGTCGGGGTACATCGAGATGCCGATGCTCGCCGTGACGCGGCACTCCTGGCCGTTGAGCTCGATCGGCCTGATCACCGCCGACAGCAGCTTGCGCGCGATCGTCGCCGACTCCTCGGCACCGTGCAGGTCCTGCAGCAGCATCACGAACTCGTCGCCGCCCAGGCGGGCGACGATGTCGCTGGCGCGCAGGCTCTCCTTCAGCCGCCGCGCCACCTCGCGCAGCAGCGCGTCGCCGGCGTCGTGACCCAGGCTGTCGTTGATGAACTTGAAGCGGTCGAGGTCGATGAACAGCACCGCGAACCGGCGCTCGTTGCGGCGCGCCGACGCCAGCACATGGTTCAGCAGCTCGGCGAACATCACCCGGTTGGGTAACCCGGTCAGGCTGTCGTGCGTGGCCAGGTACTCGATGCGGGCCTCGGCCTGCTTGCGCGGCGTGATGTCGCGCGACACGCCGCGATAGCCGACGAAGCGGCCCTCGGCGTCGTGCAGCGGCTCGCCGCTGCCGCTGATGTGGCGACGCCGGCCGCGCTTGTCGGTGTACGCGTACTCGAAGTCGCGGAACGCCTCGCGGCGCTCCAGGCGTGCGCGCAGATCGGCCCAGCCGAGGTCGCTGTCGGCGCCGGGCAGGTCCCAGGCCAGTCGGCCGCGCAGGCGTTGCGCCGCCTCTTCCATGCCCGAACCGCCGAACGCGGTGTAGCGCAGCTCGGCATCGAGCTCCCAGTACCAGTCGGACGACAGTTCCACCAGGCTCTTGAAGCGCTGCTCGCTGCGCTGCAACGCAAGCTCGGCGAGCTTGCGCGAAGTGATGTCCTGCGTCACCGAGATGTCGTGCAGGGGGCGGCCGGAGGCATCGCGCTGCACCGACACCGTCAGCTGCACCCAGACGGTGGCGCCCTCCTTGTGCAGGTAGCGCTTCTCGAGCTGGAACGATTCGATCTCGCCGGCGCGCAGGCGCGAGCGCGGCGCGTCGGTCGCATTGCGGTCGTCGGGGTGCGAGATCTGCTTGACGGTCTTGCCCTGCAACTCGTCGCGCGTGTAGCCGAGCATCTCGCACAGCGCGCGGTTCACCTGGATGTAGTGGCCGCCCTCGTCGACGTGCGAGATGCCGGTCGCCGCCAGCTCGATGGTGTCGGCGTAGCGCTTCTCGCTCTCGCGCAGCGCGGCCTGCGCCTGGGCGCGCAGGCAGAACTGGCCGATCTGGCTGCCGATGTAGCGCGTGCACTCGAGCAGATCGGCGTCGAGTTCGGCGACATCCTGGCTGTAGAACTCGACCACGCCGAGCACCCGGCCCGCGGCCATGATCGGAAAGGCGAACGCGCTGCGCAGGCCGGCGCGCGCAGCATGCGGCCCGCGCCTGAACGAGGGCTCGGCGGTCACGTCGCGCATCCATACCGGTGCCCCGCCCAGCCAGCTGCGGCGCACCAGGCCGCCTTGCGCGGCCACCTGGCGCCGCCCCACCGTCATCTGCACGAACGCCTGCACCCGCGCGTCGTCGATGCCCCAGCCGCCGATGCAGTGCATCGTGTCGTCGTGCGCCTCGTCGAGCCAGACGGCGCCGCAGGCCCAGCCCAGCTCGTCGCACACCGCGCGCACCACCAGCGGCGTCGCCTCGCGCAGATCGAACGAGCGCGACAACGCGCCGGTGACGCCATGCTCGATCACCAGCCGCTGCGCGGTGCGCGAGCGGTGCAGCTGGTCGGGCGTCATGCGCAACGCCGCCGGCTCGTAGCTGCCGAGTTCGGCCATGACCGATTCGCTGGGTGTGACGTCGCGCATAGGCTCACCAGGGGGACATCCGGATATCGGCGCCACGGCGCGCCACTTGAGGCGGCGGGCGGGCCGTTCAGCGGTCGGATGTGGCACCGGACGCATGCCGGGCCACGGGGACGCTGGCTATAATCCGCGCCCTCGCCGGTGTAGCTCAGTTGGTAGAGCAGCGCATTCGTAATGCGAAGGTCGACAGTTCGAGTCCGTCCATCGGCACCAGTGAGACCCAGGGCCCGCCAGTGAGCGGGCCCTCTGCTGTCGCGTGCGTGCGAGCGGGCGCTGCGCTCACCCGAACCACTGCCGCAGCGCCCGCGCCAGCGATTCGGGCTGCGCCACGGCCATGAACACCAGCCCGACGAGCGCCCCGGCCACGTGCGCGTCGTGGTTCACCCGTCCGAGGCGGGTGCGACGCGCGTACACGCTGAACGCAAGGTAGGCCACCGCGAACAGCGGCGCCGGGATCGGCACCGGGATCGGCAGCACGAAAATCGACGACGCGGGAAACGCCACCACCGACGCGAACAGCACCGCCAGGATCGCACCCGAGGCGCCCAGGCTCGCATAGTCGGGTTGCCGGCGATGGATCGCCCACGTGGCGAGGCTGCTGGCGAGCAGGCCCAGCGCATACAAGAGCACGAAGCGCGGCGTGCCGAGATGCCGCTCGAGGTCGAAGCCGAATGCCCAGAAGGTGAAGCCGTTGAACAGCAGGTGCATGAGGTCCGCATGCACGAAGCCACTCGTCACGAGCGTCGTGTATTCGCGGTGACGCACCAGCCGATACGGGCGCAGCAGGTTGCGCTCGATCAGCACCGGGTTGGCGTAGAGGCCCAGCAGGCCGACCACGACGAAGGTGGCGAGCAGCAGGGCGCTGGCCGGTGCGCCGGCGCTGAGGCGAAGCAGCAGGTCCATCGCCCGACTCTACAAACCTTCGAGACCCGTCGCAGGCCTTGCCATCCTGATCGCATGCCAGCACGCCCGCGTTGCGGGGTGGCCCGAAGCGTCGCGTCGAGTGAACGCCAGCTGAACGCGTCCTTCAGCATGGATGCATCGTCGACGGCGCAGACTGCACGCACGGTCAAGGTCGACCGATTCGCACCCAGGAGGACTCACCATGAAATCAGCCCTGCTTCTCGCATCGATCGGCATGCTGGCGGCGGCCGTCAGCACCTCGTCGCTGGGCGGCGAGCGCGACCACCGGCACGACCGCGCGCACGCCGAGTCCGGCCGCACCGGGTCGGGCGGCATGCAGACCGTGCCCACCAGCGTCGCTGCCGGCGAGCCGGGCTACGGGTGGCGCTACTTCACCGACCCGGCAGCGCACCGCGCCGTCGTCATCAGCCCGCAAGGCGAGTACTACTACAGCCGAGGCAAGGGCCTGGTGCTGGTCGCGGTGACGCAGCCCGTGTCCTGACAGCGGAAGCCTCTCGCGCCATCGAAGGCTCGTCGCACGCCCGGCGGCTCAGCCGCCGCCTGGCGCCAGCACCAGCGTCGCCTGCAAGCCACCGAGTTGCGAGGCGTCGAGCGGTTGACGCAACTCAACCCGCTCCGGGAACAAGCGATCAGAGTTCTTGATCTGAAGCTGCCTGCAAGGAGGCAAGACCATGCGCAGACTCTCGACGGCTTTGGCGGCGTTGGCACTGGCGACGACGGTCGGGGCTCAGCCCGCTGGGCAGGGCATGATGGGCCAAGGGGGTCCAGGGCCGGGCGGCTACGGATACGGTCCCGGCATGATGGGCGGCTGGGGCGGCAGCGCGTTCGCCGACCTCGACCTCAGCAAGGAGCAGCGCGACAAGATCGCCCAGATTCAGGGCGACGTCCGGCGCCAGCACTGGGCGATGATGCGCAGCATGCAGCAGCAGGACTGGAACCTGGCCGACGCTTGGCATGACGGCAGCTTCGACGAGCAGGCGGCGCGCAAGGCCTTCGACGCGATGACGACTCAGCGCAAGGCGATGTTCGATCTGATGATCGACGCCCAGAAGCGCATCGATGCGGTGCTCACGCCCGCGCAACGCGAGCAGTTGAAGCGGCGCTCGGGTGGCCGCTAGATGTTCGGCTGGCACATGGGCCAGGGTCCCGGCATGGGCTGGGGCTGGGGTCTTTGGGGGCTTGGGCATCTGCTGTGGTGGCTGCTGCTGGCGGCGTTCGTCGTCGTGCTCTGGCGGTTGGTGTCGCAGCGGCGCGACGGCGGCCCGCCCCCCGAGGACTCGGCCTTGAAGCTGCTGCGCGAGCGCTACGCCCGCGGCGAGATCAACCTCGAAGAGTTCGAGGAACGGCGCCGCAACCTGCAGCGCTGAGCCCGTGAAGGCGGGGACCGCGGCGGCGCGCGCTCAGGCGGCGGCGCCGCGCTTCAGGGAGTGGCAACTTCAACCGCCGCCGCGCGGCAGCACCAGCGTCGCACGCAACCCGCCGAGCGCCGACGCGTCGAGCGCGAGCGAGCCCTCGTAGAGCGCGGCCAGGTCGCGCACGATCGCCAGGCCGAGCCCGCTGCCGGGCACGCTTTCGTCGAGGCGGGCGCCGCGCTCGAGCGCGCGTTCGCGCGACTGCGCGTCGATGCCCGGCCCATCGTCCTCGACCACGATCGCCACCGTGCGCGCAGTTCCCGAGTCACGCGGCACGGCCGACACCTGCACCTGGCTGCGCGCCCACTTGCAGGCGTTGTCGAGCAGGTTGCCGATCATCTCCTGCGCATCCTGCACCTCGCTGCTCACCGCCAGGCCGGCTGGGATGCGCGCATCGACACGCAGCTTGCGTGCGGCGTACAGCCGCTGCATCACCTTGAGCAGTCCGTCGACGACAGCGCCGACTTCGGTGCGAACGCCCGGCATGCCCAGCGCGCCGGCGGCGCGCGCACGCGCCAGATGGCGATCGACCTGGCGCCGCGCCAGTTCGACCTGCTCGGCCACCGTGCGCGCCAGCAGGCGACAGCTCTCGGCCGGTTCGCTCTGTCCGGCCTGCGCCGCCTGCGACATCACCGCCAGCGGCGTCTTGATGGCGTGCGCCAGGTTGCCCGCCTGGGTACGCGAGCGCTCGACGATCTCCTCGCGTCGCTGCAGCACCGCATTGAAATCGTCGACCAGCGGCTGCACCTCGGCGGGAAAGCGGCCTTCCAGCCGGGCGCTGCGGCCGGCGTGCAGCCCCTGCAGCGAGGCCCTCAGCCCGCGCAGCGGAGCCAGGCCGATTGCCACCTGCGCCACCGCGGCGGCCACCAGCAGCAGCGTCAGTCCCACCAGCGACAGCACGAGCACGCGGTCGAAGGCATCGATCGCCGCGCGCATGGCCGCCGTGTCGCCCGCGACCAGCACGCGCCAGGTTGCGGCATCGTCGCTGCCGAGTCGCACCGTGCGCTCGACGGCAAGCAGCGCCGCGTCGCCCGGGCCCGCGATCATGTGCCGATGCACCTGGCTGTCCACCAGCGCGTCGGTCGGCGCCGCAAGCTCCGCATCCCACAGCGAACGCGAGCGCAGCACCGCCCGATGGATGCCGCTGCGGTCGACGCGGTCGAGCTGCCAGTACAGCCCCGAGTACGGGCGCGACCAGCGCGGGTCGCTCAGGCCTGCCGTGTCGACCACGGGCCGACCCTGGGCGTCGACGTCGAGGCGTGCCGTCACCTGGTCGAGCTGGGCCACCAGCGAGTCGGCGAACTGGCGCTGCACGTGATCGCGAAACAGCGTCGACAGCGCCCAACCCGCCGCCAGCGCAGCCAGCGCAACTGCCACCGCGGTACCCAGCAGCAGCCGCCAGCGCAGCGACAGCGGTGCGCGCGCCGCGCGACTCACGGCGCGCAGTCGAGCCGGTACCCCAGCCCGCGAACGGTCTCGATGCTCGCCGCGGGGAGCTTGCGGCGCAGCCGCCCGATGAAGACCTCGATCGTGTTGGAGTCGCGGTCGAAGTCCTGCGCATAGAGGTGCTCGGTCAACTCGGTGCGCGAAACCACCCGCCCCGGCCGATGCATCAGGTACGCCAGCAGCCGGTACTCGTGCGCGGTCAGCGCCACGGCCTGGCCGTCGGCGCTGACGCGCCCGCTGCGCGTGTCGAGCGTGATGCCG
Organism: Burkholderiaceae bacterium; assembly: GCA_036280035.1. Lineage (GTDB taxonomy): Bacteria > Pseudomonadota > Gammaproteobacteria > Burkholderiales > Burkholderiaceae_C > JAEUPI01. The sequence continues at coordinate 7,774 of DASURM010000094.1, forward strand.
CCGCAGCGCAGCACCGGCGAGGCGATGCCCTGCGCGCGACGGATCAGCGCGCGCAGACGGGCCAGCAACTCCTCGACGTGGAAGGGCTTGGCGAGGTAGTCGTCGGCACCGGCGTCGATGCCGGCGACCTTGTCGGTCCAGCTGTCGCGCGCGGTGAGGATCAGCACCGGCATCGCCAGCCCTGCGGCGCGCCAGCGCTGCAGCACGCTCAGCCCGTCGAGCTGCGGCAGCCCGAGGTCGAGCACCACCGCGTCGAACGGTTCGGTCTCGCCCAGGTGCTGGGCGTCGTGGCCGTTGTCGGCTTCGTCCACGGCATAACCCGCGCCCTGCAGGGACAGCCGCAACTGGGCCCTGAGCGTCGGTTCATCCTCGACCAGCAGAACGCGCATCGGCTGCGATGTTGACACGAACCGGCGGCTCAGTGCCGCCGCTTGCCCTGGCGCTCGCGCAGCACCTCGCCGCTGCGCGCGTCGACCTCGAGCTTGACGATGCGTCCGTCGGGCTGCAACAGCTTGACCTCGTAGATCCAGCGCTCGTTCTCGCGCTCGAGTTCCAGCTCGAGCACGTCGCCGGGGTGGCTTCGGCGCAGGCGTTCGCGCAGCGCATCGAACGGCATCACCTCGCCGGCGCGCACCGCGTCACGCACGCGATCCTGGTCCTTGTCGTCTCCTGCCCGCACGGCCGAGGCCGGCAGCGCGATCAGCGCCGCGAGCAGGCAGGCCGGCGCACGGCGCCGCCACGGCACCGGCGTTCGGGTGCGGCAGCTTGGCGGCGAGGCAATGGGCGACATGGCGCAAGAGTGCCGGCAGCGGTCTGAACGCCGGATGAACGCCCGGTTCACGCCGGCTTCAACGGCCGCCTCGAAGAATGCAGCCCACGCCATCGATCTCATGTCCACCATGCGTTCCCCCAGCGATTCGACACTTCCGCGCCGCAAGCGGGCCGTGCTCCATGCCGGCCTCGCCGCGCTGCTCGCGGCCGCCGCTCACGCCGCCAACGCGGGCGACACGACCCCTGCACAGCAACTGGCGCGCTTTGCCGCCGAGGCCGGCACCCCAGGCCAGAGCGAGCGCGGCCGCGGCTTCTTCACCAGCCGCCACGGCGGCCAGTGGTCGTGCGCATCGTGCCACGGCGACCCGCCGACGACCGCGGGCAAGCACGCGAGCACCGGCAAGACGATCGACCCGCTGGCGCCAAGCGCCAACCCGGCCGCGTTCACCGACACCACCAAGGTCGACAAGTGGTTCCGCCGCAACTGCAAGGACGTGTTGAAGCGCGAATGCACCGCCGCCGAGAAGGCCGACGTGCTGGCCTACCTGGCCGCACTCACCCGCTGATCCCACTGGAAGGACTCCGTCGATGTCGACCCCCGCCAACCCCGCTCGCCCGTGGTGCGCCACGGCCGTGCTGTCCGCTGCGCTGCTGTCGGCCCTGTCCACTGCACCGGCGCGCGCCGACGACAGGGCGCGCATGCCTGCGGTCGTGCCCCAGGCCTACACGCAGGAGTGCGGCTCGTGCCACATCGCGTACCCGCCGGGGCTGCTGCCCGCGCGCTCGTGGCAGCGGCTGATGACGGGGCTCGACTCGCACTTCGGCAGCGACGCCTCGCTCGACGCTGCCGCGACGCAGCAGTTGTCGCAGTGGTTGCAGGCCCACGCTGCCACTTCGCGCAAGCGGCGCGCCGAGCCGCCGCAGGACCGCATCACGCAAGCCGACTGGTTCGCGCGCAAGCACCGCCGGATCGACCGCGCCGTGTGGGCGCACCCGAGCGTGAAGAGCGCCGCCAACTGCACGGCGTGCCACCCGGGCGCCGAGCGCGGCGACTTCGATGACGACGACCTGCGCACGCCGCCCGGCCTCGACCCGGACTCGACCCGCCGCTGGCGCGACTGAACCGACGAACACAGAGGAACCCTGCGATGAATACCGCTCCCGCCACCAGCCTGCCCGGCCAGCCGGGGTCCGCGCTCGGCGCCGTGACGCCGCGCCCCGCCCGCCGCCGCGTGACCGATGCACCGATGCGGATGTTCCACGCGCTGTTCGCGCTGAGCTTCGCGCTCGCGTGGGTCACGGGCGACTCCGAGCACTGGCGCGCGCTGCACGTGACGCTCGGCTACACGATGGTCGGGCTGCTCGTCTTTCGCATCGTCTACGGTTTCGTCGGCCCGCGGCCGGCGCGCTGGTCGTCGCTGGCCTCGCGGCTGGCCGGCGCGCCCGCGTGGTGGCGCGCTACCGCAGCAGGGCTGCGGCGTGGCGAGGTGCCGTGGCGGCAGGGCCAGAACCTGCTGATGGCGGCGGTGGTGGTCACGCTGCTGGCAGGCCTGGTGCCGCTCGCGCTCAGCGGCTATGCGACGTATGCCGAGTGGGGCGGCGACTGGCTCGAGGAGGTGCACGAGGCCTTCGCCAACGCGATGCTGGCGATCGTGCTGCTCCACCTCGGCTTCATCGGTCTGCTCAGCGTATTGCGGCGCCAGAACCTGACGCTGCCGATGCTCACCGGCCAGGTGTCGGGCTCGGGGCCGGATCTGGTGCCGTCGCAACGACGCTGGCTCGCCGGCCTGATGCTGATGGCGGTGATCGGCTTCGGCGCGTGGCAGTGGAGCGAGTCACCGCACGGGCTGCTGCCGTTGCATGGCGACGCCGCGTCGGCCGCCGATCTGGACGACGACTGACGTGCTGACGATGCTCAGGCGGTCGTGGGGCTCGTCCCACCGAGCGCGGTGCAAGCGCGTCGCAGGCGCGACTCGGCTTCGTCGGCGACGACCTTGACGCCGGGCTTGCCGACCAGGCCGACCATGGTCTGCGGATCGAGGAAGCCGACCACGACGCGGCCGGGCGCCTCCTCGCGAACGATCACGTTGCACGGCAGCAGCAGGCCGATGTCGGGTTCGGTCTCCAGGGCGCGATGCGCCAGCGGCGGGTTGCAGGCGCCGAGGATGCGATACGGCGGCCGGTCCGCCCCCAGCTTCTCCTTCATGGCGCGCTGAACATCGATGTCGCTCAGCACGCCGAAGCCCTCGGCCTTGAGCGCAGCGGTCGTCTTGTCGATAGCCTCGTCGAACGACAGGCCGGTGAGCGTGGTGGTGAATCCGTACATGTGAACCTCCCGATGCGTTGCGGACGGGCCGCCGAATCCGTGGCCTCGCGCTCCGATGGCGCAGGCCACGGCAGCCAGTGTCGCCCGTTGCGCCGAAGCCTGCTGCACGAGCGGCCGGTCACCGCACCCGGAGAGCGGACTTCTCCCGTATCACGACAGTCGAGCGGACGCCCGACAGCGCCCGCGGCAAGGCCGGTGCGTCTTCAGATGAACAGGCAGACGTCGGTACCGCCGGCGAAGCCGAGGAAGGTTGCCGCGCCACCGAAATCGATGCCTTCGATGAAGTCTTCCTTCTTGAACTCGAACAGGTCGACGGTCATCTGGCAGGCGATGAACTTGACGCCGGCCTCGAGGCACAACTCGCGCAGCTCGGTGAGCGAGGCGACGCCCTTCTTCTTCATCTTGTCCTTCATCATCATCGTGGCCATCGATTCCATGCCCGGCAGCATTTGCACGATCACGGGCATCGGCACCGGCATCGGCATCGCCGGGTTGGCCAGCGGGCTGATCTTGATGCCACTCAGATCCTTACGCAGCAACTGCAGGCCGTAGAAGGTGAAGAACACCTGCACCTCCCAGCCGAGCGCTGCGGCCGTCGACGACAGGATCAACGGCGGGTACGCCATGTCGAGCGCGCCCTTGGTGGCGATGATCGCCATCTTCTTTGCAGTCATGGATCTCCTCCGGTCTTCGGCAACGTCGCAGGCGCTCAGGCCTTGCGAATCATGAACACGTACTTCTTGTTCTCGGTGGTCGACGACAGCAGCGCGTGCCCGGTCTGCTCGGCGAACGCCTGCATGTCGCCCACCGAGCCCGGGTCGGTCGCGATGACGCGCAGCACCTGACCCGAGGCCATGTCGGCCAGCGCCTTCTTGGTCTTGACCACCGGCAGCGGGCAGGACAGGCCCGACGCATCGAACTCTTTGTCATAGCTCATCGTGTTCTCCGTTCAACTGCTGGGCCACCGGTTGCAAGTTGCATCGCGGGGCATCGCACCAGAGTGCGCCACCGCCCATTACGTAGGAGCCCTGCGGGGGCGTCCATTACCGCTATGGGTGATGCGCGGTAGCCCATTTGGGTAGTAGGGTGATCCGCGTGCCTCGCCCGATGCTGCGCCCTCGCGTCAGAACCTGCGGCCCCATGCCAGCCCGATCTGCGACTGGCGCATGCTGATGGTCTCGTTGCCGCCGGCACCGGCGCCGAGGATCGAGTTGAAGAACGAGCTGCCGGTCACGCTCTGGCGCGGCGCGAACATCAGCGCGCCGGTCAGTTCGCTGGCGTTGTCGAGCGCAAAGGTGAAGCCGGCGGTGTAGTGATCCTTCATCACGCCGGGCGCCAGGATGTTGAAGCTGACGTCGGCAGGCGTGATCGGATTGTCGCCGCGGTTGTAGCCGGCGCGCAGCGTCCAGGCGTCGCTCGCTCGCCAGGCCACGCCGATCTTGAAGACGTCGATGTTCTTCCAGCCGAAGCCGGGGCCGTTGTCGGCGCCCAGCGGCGCAGGCGTCGAGCTCGGGTTGCCCACCGCCGGCACGCCGGCGTAGTTGATGCGGCCGTAGTCGAGCGCGACGGTCCACGCCGGGGTCGGCGAGAAGGCGATGCCCAGGCTGTAGTGCTCCGGAATGTCGAAGTCCCCGCTGCCGGCGAACAGGCCCTTGTACTTGTCGAGGCGGCCCATGTTCATCTTCGGCGCATAGGCGGCGCCGATCGTCACCTGTTCGCTCAGGCGCCCCTGGTAGCCCAGGCGCACACCGATCCCGGTGGACGAGTCGTAGCCGTTGTTGGTGACGCTGCCGGGTGCGCCGGTGAACAGCTCGAAGGCCTGCAGCCCGTACGCCTTGAAGCGCTGGTATCCCAGCAGCAGCGCCAGCCCGACGGCATGCTGCTCGTTGAGCTTGTAGGCGACCGTCGGCGCGATGACCAGCTGCGCCAGGTCGACACCGAGGTTGCCGCTGCCGCACAGCATGTTGGCCGGCCCCGCGCCACAGTTGAAGTCGCCCTGCGGGTAGGTGGTGTTCATGCCGCCGTTGCCGTAGACGGTGACGCCCAGCGAAAGGTCGCTGCGCAGCATGTGGTTGTAGCCGAACTCGGGAATCAGGAAGCTCGTCTTGTCGCTCTCGACCTTGCCGTTGAGCGTGGGGAAACCGGCGCCGCTGCGCTCGGCGTCGCGCTGCGGCATGAACACGTCGGCCCCCACGTCGAGGCGCGAGCCGACGAACACCATCGCGGCCGGGTTCGTCGCGCCGCCCAGACTGTCTTGCGCCATGGCCGCCGACACACCGGCCATGCCCTTGGCCTTCATGCCGTAGCCGTGCGGGAAGTAGCCGTTGGTCGCCAGCGCGGAGCCGGCCATGCAAGCCGCGGCCAACGGCAGGAAGCGAAGGGCCGATCGTGAGCGTGTCATCGTCTGTCTCCTCTGCAGTGTCTGAAGGTGCCGGTGAAATCGAAAGGGTCGACGGGTGCGTGCATGGCGTTCACCAGCGCGCGAAGACGCGCCCGTCGACGACCTTGCTGTCCCACTGCCTGAGCGGGCGGTCGCCCTGGGCGATGCATCGGCCGCTGCGCACGTCGAAAGCCCACTGGTGCTTCGGGCAGGTGAGCGTGGTGCCGTGCAGCGCGAGATGCGCGATGTCGGTGTTCTGGTGCGGACAGCGGCTGTCGAACACCTTCCAGCCGTCGTCGGCGCGGTGCACGAACAGGCCGCGCCCGTCGCAGTCGACGCGGGTGACGCCGCCGGGGGCCAGGTCGGCCTCGGCCATCACGTCGTGCCACGACCCTTCGCCGCCGAGCGCGGCGCTCTGGAACTCCGGCAGGTCCATCGCCAGGATGACGTCCACCGCCCAGACGATCTTGGCCAGCCCGAGCGCGGGGAACGCCATCAGCAACGCATCGAGCACTTCGGCGGACGAACAGCCTTCGTGCAGCGCGCGGACGAGGTACTGGCGAAAACCGCGCTCGGTCTTCGCATGAACCTTGGTGATCACCGAGATCAGCGCGCGCGTCTTGGGGTCGAGGTGCTTGCCGCAGTCCTTCAGGAAAGCGAAGTAGTGGCCCATCGCCTCGGGGCGGGCCTTGACGAGGAAGCTCAGGGCGTCGCTCATGGTCGTCCGCTGCGCGGCATGGAATCGAAAGGGTGCCGCATCGTCAGTGCGCTCCAGTCAGCCAGCCCGAAGCCGCCAGCACGACGACCGCGACCTCGGCCAGGCACACTGCGGCGAAGGCACGCTCGCCGCGTGCCAGGTAGATCGGCACCAGCGCGAGCAGGCACCACGCGCAGGCACCGGCGAGGATCGCGATACCCAGGAGGCCGGCGATGTCGCCGCGGTGCAGCAGCGCCACCCAACCCCAGCCGACCGGCGACTCGCTCAACTCGAGGAAGCGCCCCACCGGATGCACCCACAGCTCGGGCAGGCGCGACATCGGCACGTGCGACTCGGCCAGCCCCAGCACATAGGCCGCGAAGGCGAGCAGCAGCGCCGCCATGCCGACGCGTGCGCTCCACTCGAGCCATCTCGCGTAACGCAGTTGCTCGGGCGGCTGCAGCGGGCGATCGTTCATGGCCATACGCCGGCCCCCTTGAGCAGCGCCCGCACGCCCGCGAACACCAGCACCGCGATGACCAGGCGCCGCACCGTCGCGGCGGCGAACGCGTGCAGCAGACGCGCTCCGATGCGCGCGCCGAGCATCATGCCGACCACCGACGGCACCGCGATCATCGGCAGCACCGCGCCCTTGTTGAGATAGACCCAGGCCGCCGACGAATCCACCAGCGACAGCACCACGCCCGAGGTGCCGGCGGCGACTTTCATCGGCGCGCCCATCAGCAGGTTCAGCGCCGGCACGTTGGCCCAGCCGGCACCGAGTCCGAACATGCCGGCCAGCGCGCCGATGCCGGTGAAGCACAGCAGCCCGGCCGGCGTCCGGTGCACGCGCCAGGGGTGCACGCGCTGCGTTGCGCCGTCGACGAAGACGCCGTTCAGGGCCAGCGCCTGCGCCAGCGGGTCGGGACGCTCGATTTGCGGGAACTCCGACCTCTTGGAGACGAACATCAGCGCCACGATGCCCAGCACGACGATGCCCAGCAGCATCTGCACCACGTGGGCCGGCATCGCCAGGCCCACCGTGGCGCCGACGATCGATGACGCCGACGCCAGCACGGCCAGCGGCAGCGCCAGGCGCAGGCTGCCCAGCCCGCTGCGCAGCAACATGGGCCCCGCAGCCAGCGCGCTGGCCAGCGCCACCAGCAGGCCGGCACCACGAACGAAGTCGAGATGGAACGGGAAGAAGCTGCCGACAATCGGCACGAACAGCGTGCCGCCGCCGATGCCCGCAGGCACCGCGACGATGCCGATCAGGAAGCAGACGGCGCACAGGCCCAGCGGCCACACCCACCACGGCGCTGCGGCCGCACCGGCTGCCGCGTGCGCCGATGCCGACGACAGCACGAGGGCCGAGAACACGATGGTGGCGGCCTGGCTGCGCATGACCTATTCGTGCTGGCGCACGCCTGGCCGGCCGCGCCGCGCCTTATGCCGGACCGGCATGTCGATATGACAAGGCTGTCGTGGCGCCGCCCGGGGCTGCTCGGGAGAATCGCGCCGCGCCGCCCCATCGCCATGGAACACCTTCACCCCACGCAGGCCCGCGACGTGCTGCAGGCCGACCCCAACACCTTGCTGATCGACTGCCGCACCGAGGTCGAGTACTACTTCGTCGGCCACCCGGTCGACGCCATCAACATCGAGTGGCACACAGGGCCCGATTTCGAGCTCAATCCGCGTTTCGCCGAGCAGGTGTTGCGCATGGCCGGGCGCAAGGACAGGCCGGTGATCCTGATCTGCCGCAGCGGCAAGCGCTCGGTCGATGCCGGCCTCGAACTGGAGAAGCACGGCTTCAGCAACGTCGCCAACGTGCTCGAAGGCTTCGAGGGCGACCTCGACGCCGACCATCACCGCGGCAACCTCGGCGGCTGGCGCAAGCACGGCCTGCCCTGGCGTCAGGTGTAGCGACGGCACGCCTGGCTCGCGGGCATTCTGGTGGCAACGCATCTGGCGTCCGTAGTGTGAACAGGCCCTAGGGCTTCTTCGGCGTCTGGTATTGCGCTTCCTTCTGGAACGGCTTCCAGAGGGTCTCGAAGCCGACGAAGCCTTTCTCGTTGGGCGCCATCTGCCGCGTGGTCACGAAGCGCGTGACGCCGTCGGGTACCTTGGCGGGGGCTGGTTTCGGTTCGCTCATGGGTCTCCTTTCTTGCTGGTGAGTTTCGAGTCGTCTGCATCCGCCGCCGCGCCGCTCAGACCGGCCGCAAGCGCGAAGGCGCGATATCGACGCCTGCATGGGCAGTCGACCCGCCGACGGCCGTCTCTTCGGCGGTCGCATCGCGCACGCTCAGGATCTCGAGCGTGAAGACGACCACCCTGCCGGAAAGCGGATTGTTGCCGTCGACCGTCAGCCACTCGTCGTCCAGGTGCGTCACGAGGAAGCTGCGCGTCTGACCGTGATCGTTCTCCATCAGGATCGAGGTACCGACCTGCCGGTACGCCTCGGGGACGTTCTCGATGTGATCGG
>DASURM010000095.1:0-6077 GCA_036280035.1 Burkholderiaceae bacterium
GAGCATCATCGTCACCGCGGTCCAGACCAGCACGCCCGAGCCGAGGTAGACCACCGATGGATAGCGCTCGACCACCTTCAACACCAGCGTGCTGCCCCACATCACGATCGGCACGCTGATCGCCAGCCCGAGCACCACCAGCAGCAGGCTGCCGTGCGCGGCACCGGCCACCGCCAGCACGTTGTCCAGCCCCATCAGCGCGTCGGCAACGATCACCGTGCGCATCGCACCCCAGAAGCCGGTGACCACCGGCGCGTGCGGCGAGTCATCCCCGTTGGGCTGCGATTCGTCGGGCTGCAGCAGCTTCCAGGCGATCCACAGCAGCAGCGCGCCGCCCACCGCGAGCAAGCCGGGAACCTTCAGCAGCCACACCACCGCGGCGGTGAGCACCACCCGCACCACCACCGCGCCGAGCGCACCCCAGACGATGGCGCGGCGCTGCAGGTGCTTGGGCAACTGGCGCGCGGCCAGCGCGATGACGATCGCGTTGTCGCCCGCCAACACGATGTCGATCACCACGATGGCCATCAAGGCCGAGAGAAACTGGCCGCTATCCACGCCGGCACCCCTTCGCTCGAGTCGCTGCGCGATTGTGGTCACGGCCCGCGCTTGGCGGCGCTGCGTTTCGCGAAGCCTGCTGCTGCGTTTCGCAACGGCTGCTGTGGCGTTTCGCAAGGGCAGCTTCAGCGTTTCGCAAAGACTGCCCTTCGTGCGTGGGGTCCCGGCTGGCCTATCGCGAGTCGCGATAGCGGGGCGACCGGCGTGCACGCCGGCGCATTCGGTGGTAGAAACCAGCCTGCACCGGCCGAAAGGCGGGTGCGAGTCGCAAAGCGGGAGTAGTTCCGGCGTCGCATCCGCGGCGCTGCCGGCGCACCGTCAGTTCGAGCCCTTACCAGGCTCCGGTGTCCGAGCACTCGGTCCATCGAGTCGCCGAACGAGACCTTTGCCACGGTCAGTGGCATAGGTCTGGTACGCACGCGCACCGTCCAGCCACGCAACAGGCACCGCCGCCAGCAGCGGGCGGTGTCGCGACGAATGGGGACGACGATGGAATCAAAGCGACTGCGACGCTACCTGCGGCACGGCATGCTGCCGCAACTGGCCGCGTTCGATGCCGTGATGCGGCTCGGCTCGGTGACCCAGGCCTCGGCCGCGCTGCACATGGCGCAGCCCACGGTGTCGGGCCACCTGCGCAAGCTGTCCGAAGCAGTGGGAGTGCCGCTGTTCCGCTGCGACGGCCGGCGCATGCTGCCCACCGCGCCGGCGCGCGCGCTGCACGAAGGCACGCTCGGGGTGTTTGCCGCGCTGCACGACCTCGACTGCGCGCTCGAACCGCTGCGCGGTGGGCAAACGTCCACCGGCGCGCGGCTCGTTGCGGGTGACCCGAACCGCTGTGGCGTGTTCGGTTGATCGGCGGCGACCCCGATTGCGGCCGGGCCGGGTTGACCCTCAATCGCCCGGGCTTGGCAAGCCCCGAATCGCCCGTACATTCCTGCCCACACCCATCGTGGGTGCAAGACCGTCCGAAGGAACGAGCATGAGAACCTGGTTGATCGCTGCGCTGGTGGTTGGCGCGACTGGCGCCTTGATCTCCGTCGACGCCGACGCCAAGCGACTCGGCGGCGGCCGTCCGGCCGGCACGCAGCGCGCGGCCCCGGACAAGCCCGGGGCGCAGACCCCGGCCACGCCGGCGGCCACACCCAACACCGCACCCAACGCGGCGGCTGCACCCGCGGCCGCGGCCGCGCCGGCGGCCACCGGCGCGGCAGCCGCGGCCGCCGCGCCCAAACGTTCGTGGATGGGGCCGATCGCCGGACTGGCGGCCGGCCTCGGCCTGGCTGCGCTGTTCAGCCACCTCGGTTGGGGCGAGGGGCTGGCCAACTTCGTGATGCTGGCGCTGCTGACCGTGGTGGCTGTCGTGGCCATCCGCTGGTTGATGCGGCGCTTTGCCGGCGGCATGGTGCGCAGCAACGGCGCGCCGTTCGCGATGGCCGGCGCAGGGGCCGGGCAGGGCGCCGCCACCACCACGTGGCGTGCAACACCACCGAGCAGCGGCGGCGCCGCGGTGTCCCACCAACTCGCCGGTCCGGCCGGCGGCGCGCTGCAGGCGGCCCAACCGGCCCTGCCGGCCGACTTCGACGCGGCAGCGTTCGAGCGCATCGCCAAGATGATCTTCGTGCGCATGCAGGCGGCCAACGACAGCGCCGACGTCAACGACCTGCGCCAGTTCACGACGCCCGAACTCTTCGCCTCGTTGCGTGTCGACCTGCAGGAGCGCGGCAACGCGGCCCAGCAGACCGATGTGGTGACGCTGAACGCCGAGCTGCTCGACCGCGCGCTCGAGAACGGCCAGCAGATCGTCAGCGTGCGCTTCCATGGTCTGATCCGCGAAGAGGCGCACGCCGGCGCGCAGCCGTTCGACGAAGTGTGGCATCTGGTGCAGCCCGACGACGGCAGCCGCTCGTGGGCGATCGCGGGCATCCAGCCGCGGCAGTAGTCGTCCACCGCGACTACGCGAGCACCGAAGGCGTTCGCGTCGCGCCGGCGGCGGTGCTGCTGCGCGAGCTGGTGTAGTAGATCCGGCGTCGCGGGCGATCGGTTGCTACGTGCGGGCTCCGTCGTCCGCTTGGCGCCGACGTCCCCTCAGCCGACGATCAACACCCTCATCCCGAGCACCTTGCCGCCGACCTGGTCGAGGATCTGGACCGTCGTCTGCTTGGGATTGAACGCCTCGGGCAGCGCGACGCTGCCGCGCACGGCCTGCGCGGCCGCCAGCGTCACCTTGATCGGATCGAGCGTGACGTGGCGCTCGACACCACCGGCGAGCCCCATCACGACGAACTGCAGCACCGCCGCCAGCGGCGCATCGCCCCCCTTCGGGCGAGTGAGCAGCAGCTCGTAGTTCAGCGCGCCGCGCTGCTTGGTGAGCCGCGCGGCGCGCACCTCGACCGCACCGCCGCGCGGGTCGGGCGGCAGCGACGCGATCAGGAACTCGCGGTCGGCGCGTGCATTCTTCGTGCGCTCGCGGTCGGCCGCCAGTTCGTCGGCGACCGCCTTGCGCTCGGCGATCACCGCCTCGAGCCGCTGCGTCGTCGCCGCAAGGTCGCTGCGCGCGCGATCGCGCTCCTGCTCGGCCTGCACCGCGCGCTCGCGCAGCGCGGCGCCTTCGGCGGCCGACAGCCGCGGCGGCAGCATGCGGTCTTGCACCAGGATGACTGCGGCCGCGCCGGCCAGCGCGCCGGCCACCAGCAATACCAGCCAGCCGGGCAGCCGCCACGCCGAGCGTTTGCGGCCATAGGGATTGAAAGCAACGGGTTTGAAGTTCTGCATGCTCGAACCGCGGTGACAACGTCGCGGCCGCGAGTTTCTACCACAGCCGCGCGCACGGCCCGGCGGGCCCGCACGTCAGCGCGCCACCACCGCGATGCCGCGCAGCTGGCCGGCCTGCGGCGGCGCCGCCGGACGCGGGTAGCGCTGCGGATCGAGCCGGTGCAGCAGCTCGGCCTCGCGCACGCGCGCCAGCGCGATGTTGGCGAGCAGCACGTGGCCGTAGCCGCGCATCGACAACGGCACGCGCGCGACCTCGCTGACCAGCGCCAGCGTCTCGGGCCGCAGCTGCGGCAGCAGCTCGTCGATGCGGCGCTCGTACTGCGCGATCAGCTCGCGCTGCAGCCGGCGCTCGTCGGTGCGGCCGAAGATATCGAACGCACTGCCGCGCAGGCGGCGGCCCTTGGCGAGCACGCGCAGCAGCGGCAGCAGCCAGCCGCCGAAGCGCAGCTTGCGCGGCGGCTGGCCATTCCTGGCCCGGCTGAGCAGCGGCGGCGCCATGTGGAACTCGAGCTTGATGTCGCCTTCGAACTGCGCCGCCAGCTCGCGCTGGAAGCGGCCGTCGGTGTACAGGCGGGCCACCTCGTATTCGTCCTTGTAGGCCATCAGCTTGAGCAGGCCCGCGGCCACCGCGCGGGTGAACGGCGCGGCCTCGGCGCCGAGCGCCGCTTCGTGCGCCTGCACGCGGCGCACGCGCTCGGCGTAGCGTTGCGCGTAGGCGGCGTTCTGGTAGGCGCCGAGGTGCTCGACGCCGCGCGCGATCAACGCCTCGACCGGCTCCCCTTCGGGCGCAACGAGGTCGCCTGCCGCACCGTCGCGCAGCGAGCGCAGGCCCTGCGGATCGCCGGCGGCCAGGCGCCCGAGCGCGAAGGCGAGCAGGTTGCTCGGCACCGCGACGCCGTTCAGCTCGATCGCGCGCGTCAGCGCGATCAGGCTCATCGGCACCAGGCCGCGCTGCCACGCGTAGCCGAGCGCGAGGATGTTGGCGACGATGGTGTCGCCGAGAAACTCCTCGGCCAGCGCCTGCGCGTCGAAAGTCTCGACGTGGTCGGCACCGGCGGCGAAGTGCAGCTTCTCCAGCAGCGCGGCGACGCGCAGGTCGGCGTCGGGGTTGTGCAGCGACTCGGCCACCGGCGTCTCGTGCACGTTGGCCAGCACGCGGGTGCGGTCGAGGCGCACGCTTTGCAGCGCTTCGGGCGACGCGCCGACGACCAGGTCGCAGGCGAGCATCGCGTCGGCCTGCTGGGTGTCGATGCGCACTTGGTTCAGCCGCTCGGGCACATCGGCCCAGCGCACGAAGCTCAGCACCGAGCCGCCCTTCTGCGCAAAGCCCATGAAGTCGAGCACGCTCGCGCTCTTGCCCTCGAGGTGCGCGGCCATCGCGATCACCGCGCCGACGGTGACCACGCCGGTGCCGCCGACGCCGGTGACCAGCAGGTCGTAGGGGCCTGTCCACACGTGCGGCGCAGGAAGCGGCAGCGCGGCCACCCGGCCTTCGAATGCGTCGTGCGCCGGACCCTTTGCGCTCAGCGCGCCGGCGCGCTTGCGCAGCCCGCCGCCCACGACGCTGACGAAGCTCGGGCAGAAGCCCTTGACGCACGAGTAGTCCTTGTTGCACGTGCTCTGGTCGATCTTGCGCTTGCGGCCGAGCGCGGTCTCGTGCGGCAGCACCGCGACGCAGTTGCTCTGCACCGAGCAGTCGCCGCAGCCTTCGCAGACGTGCTCGTTGATGAACACGCGCCTCGCTGGATCCACCAGCTCGCCCTTCTTGCGCCGGCGGCGCTTCTCGGCCGCACAGGTCTGCTCGTAGATCAGCACCGTCACGCCCGCGATCTCGCGCAGCCGGCGCTGCACCGCGTCGAGCTCTTCGCGCGGAAGGAACTCGGTGCCCGGCGGAAAGCGCCCGTGCAGGCGGCGGTACTTGGCGATGTCGTCGCTGACGACCACCACCTTCTTGACGCCCTCGCTCTCGACCTGGCGCGCGATGCGGTCGACGCTGATCGGGCCGTCGACCGGCTGGCCGCCGGTCATCGCCACCGCGTCGTTGAACAAGATCTTGTAGGTGATGGTCGCCTTGGACGCCACCGCCTGGCGGATCGCCAGGTAGCCCGAGTGCCAGTAGGTGCCGTCGCCGAGGTTCTGGAACACGTGCGGCACCTTGGTGAACATCGAGTGGCTGACCCAGTCGACGCCCTCGCCGCCCATCTGGATCACGCCCTCGGTGTTGCGCCCCATCCAGGCCGCCATCACGTGGCAACCGATGCCGGCCTGCGCGCGCGAGCCCTCGGGCACGCGGGTGCTGGTGTTGTGCGGGCAGCCGGCACAGAAGTACGGCACGCGCTTGACGGCGTCGGCGTCGTTGGACAACAGCTCGGGCAGCGTGAAGTCGCGCACGTGCTGCAGGTGGTCGCCCAGCGCCTGGTCGTTCGGGAAGTGGCGCGCGATCCAGTGCGCGACGATCTCGATCAGCCGCGACGGCCGCAGCTCGCCGAGCGCCGACACCAGCGGCACGCCGTCGGCGTCGCGCTTGCCGACGATCGCCGGCCGATCGAGCGCCGGCGTGTTGTAGAAGAGGTCGCGCAGCTGCGCCTCGACCACCGGCGCCTTCTCCTCGACGACGAGGATCTCCTGCAGGCCACGCGCGAACGCGCGCAGGCGCGTCGGCTCGACCGGGAACGACAGCCCCACCTTGTACAGCCGCACGCCGGCAGCGGCGAGCATCGCAGGGGTGATCTCCAGGCGGCGCAGCA
>DASURM010000096.1:0-2634 GCA_036280035.1 Burkholderiaceae bacterium
GCCACCAGGATCGCCACCGTGGCCGGCACCACGTAGCGCGTCATCGCGGGCGAGGCGATCTCCAGCCCTTCCATCGCGCTCAGGATCGATATCGCCGGCGTGATCATGATGCCTGCGTAGAGCATCGACGCGCCCGCCAGCCCCAGCAGCACCAGCGCGCGACGCCGCCGCCGCTCGAGGTGCCGCCATGGGCGCAGCAGTGCGATCAGCGCGAAGGTGCCGCCCTCTCCGCCGTTGTCGGCGCGCAGCACGAAGGCCATGTACTTGACCGAGACGACGACGATCAGGGTCCAGAACACCAGCGACATCACGCCCAGCACGTTGACCGCGGTCGGCGCCAGCGGCTCGGCGCCGCTGCTGAACACTGCATGCAGCGCATAGATCGCACTGGTGCCCAGGTCGCCGTAGACCACGCCCAGCGCCGCCAGCGCCATGCGCGCCTGATCGCGCGCACCCTGGCGCCCGGCCTTCTCGTCGGCCGTTTCGCCGCGCAGACGGTCGGCGCGGTTGTCGGCCCGCACCTCGGATGGCTCGCTCATGCAGGAAACGTCTGCCGTGCGTCGGTCGGCACGTCAGGCGGCTGCTGCCCACCCGGTCAAGGCGCCTGCGACGATGCCTTGACCATACAGCACATGCCGCCGGCCGGCAGGCGAAACCCCGGTCAGCGCGCTGCCGTCCCCAGATAGAGCTGGTGCAGCCGCTCGCTGTCGCCGCGCAGCTCGGCGCAGGTGCCCTCGAAGACCTTGCTGCCGCGCCGCAGCACATAGGCGCGGTCGCCGATCGACAGCGCGAGCGCGGCGAACTGCTCGACCAGCAGCACCGCGAGGCCCTGGTCGGCGAGGCTGCGCACGGTCTTCATCAGGCGCGCCACGATGATCGGCGCAAGCCCGGCGGACATCTCGATCGAGCAGGGCCGCACGTGTTCCGGCAGCTCACCACCGAAGAGAACCTGCGCGCACGTCGGGGCGCGCCTTGTGCAGCGCGATGCCGTCGAGCGTCGCCGAGAATGCCGCCGCCGGCGTCGCTCAGGCGCTTGAACTCGTCGACATAGCGCGGCACGTGCACGCGCAGCAGTCTTCTCGCGTGGCCGGCGGCGCGCTGCGCACGTCGAGGTGCGCGCTTAAGCCCGAGGCGTCGGGCAGCGATTTGATGCGCCGCTTGGAATCGGGCGATTCGGCCATGCCGCTGCCCGCCATCGGCTGGATCCAGCCACCCACCGGAAGGTACAGCGCGTGCAGCCCGCCCGGCACGTGCCACAGGGTGCGCTCGTCGAAATACAGTGCGGTCGGCTTCATCGTGTGGTTTGCGTTCGGGGGCCCCGCCGGGCGCGGCGCGCCGATCGCCCCACGGCCGGTCGAGTGGCGAAGGTTGCCAAGATGCGACCGGATTGTTTGATGCGCAACGGTTTCGCCGCTCGGAACTGTCAGCCGTGGACCGGTGTCGAGGTGACCCTCAGGTGTTGCACGAGCGCCGCGGGGGCCGACACCTCCGGCAGCGCCACCCGGCGGTCGACCTCGGCGAAGTGGCATGCCACCGGGTGGCCGTCGCCGCGGTCGACGAGTTCGGGTTCCTGCGCGGCGCAGATGTCCCGCGCCTTCCAGCAGCGGGTGCGGAACCGGCAGCCCGAAGGCGGGTTGGCCGGGCTCGGCACGTCGCCGGTCAGAACGATGCGCTTGCGCACCCCGCGGGCGGCCGGATCGGGCACCGGGGCCGCCGACAGCAGCGCCTGGGTGTAGGGGTGGGCGGGTTCGGTGTAGACCTCGTCGCGCGTTCCGGTTTCGACGATCTTGCCGAGGTACATCACCGCGACCCGATCGGAGATGTGCCGCACCACCGTCAGGTCGTGCGCGATGAAGATGTAGGCCAACTCGAACTCATGCTGGACACGCTTGAGCAGGTTGACGACCTGCGCCTGGATCGACACGTCCAACGCCGAAACCGGTTCGTCGAGCACCAGCAGGTCGGGGTTCAATGCCAGCGCCCGGGCGATGCCGATCCGCTGGCGCTGCCCGCCGGAGAACTCGTGGGCATAGCGCTTCGCGTGCGCCGGGCTCAGGCCGACGGTTTCCATCAGTTGGGCCACCCGCTTCGGGCCGCCGACGCGGCCGTACAACCCGTGCACGCGAAGCGGCTCGGCGATCAGATTCAGCACCGTCATCCGGGGATCGAGCGACGCGAACGGGTTCTGGAACACGATCTGCATGCTGCGGCGCACGCCGCGCATCTGGGCGCGCGAGAAGCGCGTGATGTCCTGGCCCTTGAACTCGATGCTGCCGCTGGTGGGGTCGATCAGCCGGATCAGCGTGCGGCCCAGGGTGGTCTTGCCGCAGCCCGATTCGCCGACGATGCCGAGCGTCTCGCCGGTCGCCACCTCGAGCTCGACGCCGTCGACGGCGTGCACCTGCCCCACCGTGCGGCGAAGCAGCCCGTGGGTGATCGGGAAGTGCTTGACCAGCTTGCGGGCCCGCAGGATCACCTCGCCGCGGGCCGAGCGAATGCGTGTCATCGGCCTGCGCCTTCGTCAGGCGCGCTAACCGGCAGCGCGCTGGCGCCTTCGAGCTCGTCGACGAAGTGGCAGGCCGAGCGGTGCTCGCCGCTGCCGACCGAGATCAGTTCGGGGCGCACGGTGCGGCA
>DASURM010000097.1:0-3863 GCA_036280035.1 Burkholderiaceae bacterium
TGGCCCCTTCGCTGAAGTGCAGCGCGTCGCCGGCGATCACCGGCGCGGCGACCAGCAGCAGCGCCGCGCCGAGGAGACAGCCCGGGAAACGCATCAGTTCAGTTCTGCAGCGCGAAAGTCCACACCGAGCCGCCGGGCGGCGTGGCCGCCATGCGCTCGTCGCCGAGCAGCGCCCACACGCCGCCCGCGCCCGAGACGATGCTGACGTATTGCTTGCCCTTGTGCTGCCAGGTCACCGGCAGCCCGATGATTCCGGAACTGGTCTGGAACTGCCACAGCTTCTTGCCGGTCTTGGCGTCGACCGCCATGAACTCGCCGGTGGCCGCGCCGGTGAACACCAGGCCGCCGGCGGTCGACAGCGTGCCGGCCATGCTCGGCTGGCCCGGCCAGGGCATCTTCCACTTGCTCTTGCCGGTCATCGGGTCGATCGCGCTCAGGTAGCCGTGCGGCTCGTCCTTGGGCATCGTGACGCCCTTGAAGTCGATGCCGAGGTACCACTCGCCGCGCTTGTAGTCCTGCTTGGCGAGCTTGTACGGCCAGCTCATGTTCAGCGTGTTGGCGTACGCCAGCCCGGTGGCCGGGTCCCACGACATCGGCGTCCAGTTCTTGCCGCCGAGCACCGACGGGAATACTTCCTGGCCTTCGCCCGCGCGCACCTTCTTCGTCACTTCGGATTCCACCGGGCGGCCGGTGGCCAGATCGATCTTGTCGGCCCAGTTGACCTTGACGTACGGGTTGGCCGCCAACAGCTTGCCGTTGGTGCGATCGAGCACGTAGAAGAAGCCGTTGCGGTTGGCCTGCATCAGCACCTTGCGCGTGGCCCCCTTGATCTTCATGTCGACCAGCATGCCCACTTCGGTGGCGTCGTAGTCGTATGGGTCGTTGGGGCTGAACTGGTAGTGCCACACCAACTCGCCGGTCTTGGGCCGAAACGCCAGAACCGAGCAGATGTAGAGGTTGTCGCCCAAGCGCACCTCCGGATTCCACGGCCCGCCGTTGCCGGTGCCCCAGTAGACGAGGTCGAGATCGGGGTCGTAGGCGCCGGTCAGCCAAGTGGGGGCGCCGCCTTTTTGCGCGGTGTCGCCCGGCCAGGTGTCGCCACCCTTCTCGCCGGGCGCGGCAGTGGTGTACAGGCGCCAAAGCTTCTTGCCGTCGTTGGCGTCCCAGCCGTCGATGAAGCCGCGCGTGCCGTACTCGCCGCCGGCGATGCCGGTCATCACCACGCCGCCCACCACCAGCGGCGCGCCGGTCATCGCGTGGCCGTCCTGGTAGTCGGCGGCCTTGCTCTTCCACAGCTGCTTGCCGGTCTTGGCGTCGAGCGCGATCACCTGCGAGTCGAGCGTGGTGCGGTAGACCTTGCCCTGGTAGATCGCGACACCGCGATTCAGGATCCCGCAGCAGGCGTACTTGAACACGTCCTGCGGCAACTCGACCGCGGTCTTCCAGATCTGCTTGCCGGTGAGCGGGTCGATCGCCACGGTCGCATCGTGCGTGGTGACGTACATCACACCTTCGTAGACGATCGGTTGCGACTCGTGGCTCTGGGTGTTGTTCAGGCTGTAGGCCCACACCGGCACCAGCTTGGCCACGTTCTTGGTGTTGATCTGTGCCAGCGAGCTGTAGCGCTGGTTGTTGTAGCCCATGCCGTAGGTCAGCACGTCGCCGGTGGACTTGCTGTCCTCCCTGAGGTCGCGGTCGGTCTGCGCCAGCGCCGCGCAGCCCAGCAGTGCCAGCGCGGCACCCAGCAAATGATTTCGGATCTTCACCGGTATCTCCTCGAACGATCGGACCATGAGGCGGACCCACGACTGCGCTCGCAGCGGGCCCTCTATCCCTGCTGTTGCGCCTTCAATCGTATGCCCCCCGACGATCGCGCACTGCCCCGGGGTAACCATGGGTTGACAGGCGCCCCAGCGCCGGCCGGCTCGACGCCCCGAGCGCGGTCGACCTCGCTCGCCACGCCCGACCCCGCGCATGTCTCAGATTGGCACAGCAATCCCCGCACTGCTGTCGGGCACGCGTCCGCGCCACAATCGGCCGCACGCCACAAGCGCCGCCTGAAGGCGCGAGTGCGTAGGAGATCCGCATGGCCCCCCCGACGTTCGGCATCGCCAGCAACGACCGCAAGGTCCGCCGCGGCGAGGGCCATGTGCGTCCGATCGCCGGCGCGCTGAAGCTCGATGCCGCGCACGTCGACGTGATCGACCGCTCGCACGAGCGCTGCGCCGCGCTCGGGCTGTCGCGCATCGAGCGGCCCGACTTCGGCCTGCTCGGCCAGGCCGACCTCGAGATCGCGCGCGCGCGCAACCGGCGGCTTCACCAGCATGCGGCGCCGGTGATGGAGCTGCTGTACGACCAGATCGTCAACACGCACAGCATGGTGGTGCTGGCCGACGCCACCGGCACCATCGTCCACGCGATCGGCGACGACGACTTTCTGGCGCGCGCCGCCAAGATCGCAGTGCAGCCCGGCGCCATCTGGTCGGAGGCCCATAAGGGCACCAACGCGGCCGGCACCGCGCTCGTCACCGAGCTGCCGACGTTGGTGCACGCCGACGAGCACTTCCTGCATGCCAACCACTTTCTCACCTGCTCGGCGGCGCCGATCCTCGACCCGCGCGGCAACATCCTCGGCGTGCTCGACGTGTCGGGCGATCACCGCAGCTATCACCAGCACACGATGGCCTTGGTGAAGATGTCGGCGCGCATGATCGAGAACCACTGGTTGACCGACGACCTGCGCAACGTGATGCGGCTGCACTTCCACGGCCGCGTCGACTTCATCGGCACACTGATGGAAGGCATCGTCGCGGTGCGGCCCGACGGTCGCATCGTCGGCGCCAACCGCAGCGCACTGGAGCAACTCGGCATGAGCGGCGCGACGCTGCGCATGCAGTCGCTCGAGACGCTGTTCGACACCAGCGTCGGTGCGCTGGTCGACCGCTTCCGCTCGCCACTGGCGACGCCGCTGGCGGTGCGCACCGCGTCGGGCCGGCGCTTTCACCTGCATGCCCGCTTCGACTGGCCGGTGTGGAGCAGTCTGGCCGAGGCCGTGGCCGCGCAGGTGCCGGGTGCGGCGACGCTGTCGCCCGCGCTGCGCGCGGCCGCCCCCACTCCGGTTGACGTCGCGCTGCCGGCCGATCCGCAGGCCCCGCCGCCGGGCGACACGCAGGCCGCCGCGGTGGTGGCGCGTCTGGAGCGCGCGCTCGAGCGCCGGATTCCGAGCGTGCTGATCGGCGACGCCGGCAGCGGCAAGCAATGGCTGGCGCGCGCGGCACACCAGGCCGCACGCCCGCGTCATGCCTTCGCCGTGTTGTCGTGCGTCGGGCTGGAGCCCGGCGCCATCGACGCAGCCGTGTTCGACGGTGCGCTCGGTGACGACGGCGCCGGCACGCTGTACCTCGACGCCATCGGCCACCTCGCGCCTGCCAGCCAGCAGCGGTTGCTGCAACTGCTCGACGCCGACCCAAGCGATGTCGGCGCACGCGACAGCGCGCCGCAGCTGCGGCTGGTGTGCGCGAGCCGCCGACCGCTTCGTGCGCTGGTCGATTACGAGCGCCTGCGCGAAGACCTGTTCTATCGCCTCAACGGGCTGAGCTTGCGCGTGCCCGCGCTGCGCGAGCGCAGCGACCTCGTCGAGCTGGCGCGCAGCATCGTCGAGCGCGAGGCGCCGGGCCGCGACCTGCGTCTCACCGACGACGTGATCGCGCTGCTGCGCGCGAACCGCTGGCCCGGCAATCTGCGCCAGTTGCACAACGTGCTGCGCACCGCGGTCGCGCTGGCGGGGCACAGCCACGAGATCACCCGGGGCCACTTGGGCGACGACGTGGTCGGAGACGCGCTCGCCACCGGCGACGCGCCGC
>DASURM010000098.1:0-2665 GCA_036280035.1 Burkholderiaceae bacterium
TCCACCAGCGGCTGCAGCACCAGCGGCGGCACCCGCGCCTGCGACGCCGCGGCGTCGACCTCCCAGCTCACCGCCAGGCGCTCGCCGAAGCGCACCTGCTCGATCGCCAGGTAGCGCTGCGCCAGCTCGATCTCCTCGGCCAGCGTGACCGAGGCACCGACCTCGGCCAGCGCCACGCGGAACAGCTGCGCCAAGTCCTCCAGCACGGCCTCGGCGCGCTCGGGGTCGATGCGCACCAGCGCCACCGCGGTGTTGAGCGCGTTGAACAGGAAGTGCGGACGGATGCGCGACTGCAGCTCGGCCAGCCGCGCGCTGGCGTCGGCCGGCTTGGCGCTGCGCGCGCGCTGGTCGAGCCACACCCACACCAGCGACGCGAACGCCACGCCGCTGAGCGCGCTGGTGCCCAGCGGCCAGGGGTCGGCGCTCGCCATGTCCAGCGGCAGCAGCAGCGACCAGCCCGCCACCGCGGCGAGCCCGCCCAGCAGCACGGCCGCGACGGCGCGCCGCCACGGCGCCACGCGCCCCCACAGCGGCTTGCCCGCGCACACCAGCACCAGCCACAGCAGCGTGCCGGCCAGCGCCGGAAACGCCAGCATCGCCATCTGCGTCAGCCAGTGCTGCGCGCTCGACGCTGCCGCCAGCCCCGACACCGCGACGCCGAGCTGCACGAACAGCACCACGCGCAGCACCAGCGTCGGCTGGCAGAGATCGAACAGTTCGCTGACGCGCGCCACCTGGCGCGCGCGCGCGAGCGCCGGATCCTCGAACTCGCTGACGTCGAACGCGGTGTGCGGCGCCAGCTCGCCCGGGCGGGTCGAGGTCGGCCACAGGCTGGTGGGCCGGCTCTCGTGCGGCTTGGTGGTCGGCGCCGGCATGGACTGCTCGGTGTTCACGAAGGGGCGCTGTGGCAAAGGGGGCGACCGATAATACGGGCTGATCCGCAGCGCGCGACGGCATGGCAGACAACCCGCTCGACAAGAAATCACAGGCCTGGTCCGCTCTGTTCTCCGAGCCGATGGACGCGCTGGTGCAGCGCTACACCGCCAGCGTCGGTTTCGACCGCCGCCTGTGGCGCGCCGACATCGCCGGCAGCCTGGCGCATGCCCGCATGCTGGCCGCCCGGCAGGTGATCCCGGCGCAGGATCTGGCCGACATCGAACGCGGCCTGAAGCAAGTCGGCGAGGAGATCGAAGCCGGCCGCTTCGAGTGGAAGCTCGAGCTGGAGGACGTGCACCTGAACATCGAGGCACGGCTGACGCAGCTGGTGGGCGACGCCGGCAAGCGGCTGCACACTGGCCGCTCGCGCAACGACCAGGTGGCCACCGACCTCCGCCTGTGGCTGCGCGACGAGATCGATGCCATCGCGGCGCTGCTGGTGCAGTTGCAGAACGCGCTGCTGACCGTGGCCGAGGCGCACACCGAGACCGTGATGCCGGGCTACACGCACCTGCAGGTGGCACAGCCGGTGAGCTTCGCGCACCACCTGCTGGCCTATGTGGAGATGTTCGCGCGCGATGCCGAGCGTCTGGCCGATGCGCGAGCGCGCACCAACCGGCTGCCGCTGGGTGCCGCCGCGCTGGCCGGTACCAGCTACCCGCTCGACCGCGAGATGGTCGCGCGCGAACTGGGCTTCGAGGGCGTGTGCGAGAACAGCCTCGACGCCGTGAGCGACCGCGACTTCGCGCTCGAGTTCGCCGCCTTCGCATCGATCGCGATGGTGCACGTGTCGCGGCTGGCCGAGGAGATCGTGCTGTGGATGAGCCAGAACTTCGGCTTCATCGATCTGCCCGACCGCTATTGCACCGGCTCGTCGATCATGCCGCAGAAGCGCAACCCCGACGTGGCCGAACTCGCGCGCGGCAAGAGCGGCCGCGTGATCGGCCATCTGATGGGCCTGCTCACGCTGATGAAAGGCCAGCCGCTGGCCTACAACAAGGACAACCAGGAAGACAAGGAGCCGCTGTTCGACACGGTGGACACGCTGGCCGCGACGCTGCGCATCATGGCCGAGATGGTGGGCGGCATCCAAGTGAGGCCCGATGCGATGCGCGCCGCCGCCGCGAAGGGCTACGCCACCGCCACCGACCTCGCCGACTACCTCGTGAAACAAGGCGTGCCGTTTAGGGACGCGCACGAGGCGGTGGCGCGCGCGGTCAAGCTGGCGCTTGCCCGCAGCGTCGATCTGGCCGAGCTGCCGCCGGGCGAGCTGCGCGCGCTGCATGCGTCGATCGGCGACGACGCGCGTGCGGCGTTGACCTTGCAGGGCTCGCTGCAGTCGCGCGCGGTGCGCGGCGGCACCGCGCCGGCCCAGGTGCGAACGCAGATCGAGCGCCACCGAAGGCGGCTGGCCTGACCGCGCCGATCGCGACCACGCGCGGCCCGAGTGCCCCGAGTGCGCTGAGGCCGCGCGCTCAATCGTCGAAGCGAATGCGCGTGGCTTCCACCATCGTGCCATCGGCCGACAGCAGGCCCGTTGCGCGCACTTCGCGGCCGACGTCGAGGTCGCCCTGCGAACCCTTCTCGTAAGCGATGTCGGGTCGCGCGTAGCTCACCCGCTCGCCGTGGCCGGCGATGGTGAACACCCTCGCCACGCGGTCTAGCGTCTCGATCGCGCCGCGCAGTTCGAGTTCGTCGTGTTGGTCGTCTTCTTCGACCTCGACCGCAC
>DASURM010000099.1:0-3175 GCA_036280035.1 Burkholderiaceae bacterium
GCGGCCACGCACGAGGCGCTGGGCTACCTGCTGCGCAACGCACCGGCGAACCTGCGTGCGGTGGTGGCGCTGCGCGCCGAGCAGCCGATCGCGGTCGACGACCTGGTGGCCTACGGCAGCTGCACCGTAATCGGCCCGGCGCAGTTGCGCTTCCGGCTCGACGAGACGATCGAGCTGGCGCGTGCGCGCTTCGGCCCGCGCGTCGACCGCGACGCCGTGGCGCGCCTGCACGAGCTGGCCGAGGGCTGGCCGCTGGGGCTGCAGCTCGCGCTGTCGCTGATGGCCGCTGGCCCCGACCCGCAGGCGGCGCTGTCGTCGCTGGCCGCGCAGGGAGGCGCGCTGCGCGATCGGGTCGTTCAAATGCTGCTGGCCAACCTCGATCCCGCCGACGCCGCCTTCCTGACCCGCACCGCCATCCTCGACCATCTGCACCCCGACCTGTGCGAGCGCGTGGTGCCCGGCTCCGGCGCGCGCGAGCGCCTGGCGCGGCTGGCACGCGACACGCCGGTGTTCGCCAGCGGCGAGGCCAGCGAGTGGCTGCGCCTGCACTCGCTGGCGCACGAGGATCTGCGGCAGCGTTTCGCGCAACTGCCGGCGGCCGAGCAGGCCGCGCTGCACGCGCGTGCCGCCGAGGGGCTGGCCGCGCTCGGGCTGGTCGATGCCGCTGCCGCGCACGCGCTCGACGCGGGGCAGCGCGAGCTGGCCTTCGACCTGGCCGAACGCAGCCTGTACGAGTCGATGATGTCGCGCGGCAGCATCGGCGCGGTGCTCGAGTGGCTGCCGCGCCTGCCCGCCGAAGAGCTGAGCCGACGACCGCGCCTGCTGCTCGCGGCCGCCTGGGCACTGGCGCTGAGCGAGCGCCACGACGAGGCAAACCGCTACGTCGAGCGCATCCTGGCGTCGCCCGCCATCGACGATGCGCTGCGCTGCGAGTGCGCGCTGATCGGCAGCAGCGCCGCCGTCTACGCCGACGACCTCGATGCCTTCGCGGCGCTGCACGACCCGTGGGCCCACGAGCCACCGTTGAAGGACCCGCTGCTGCTGCAACTGCACGCCAACCGCTCGGCGTTCCGCGCGCTGCTGGCCGGCGAGCCGGCGCTGGCGCGGCTGCGCCAGCAGCAGGCGCCGCGCGGCGCGCCAGGGTCGACCTCGGGCTACCTCGACCGCTGGGGCGAGTTCTGGATCGGGCTGTCGTACCTGTGGGAAGGCCAGGTGCTGCTGGCGGCAGAGCTGTTGCGGCCGGCGCTCGCGCTGGCCGAAGGCGACCTCGGGCGCCGCCACCCGTTCACCTGCATGCTGGCGACGCTGCTGGCCGCGGCGCTGTGGGAGCGCAACGAAGCCGACGAGGCCGCGGGCCTGCTGGCCAACCGGCTCGACGTGCTCGAACGCAGCGCGCTGCCCGAAATGGTGCTGCTCGGGTTTCGCACGATGGCGCGCATCGCGGCGGCCGAGGGCGCCGAGCACCGCGCGCTCGAACTGCTGGGCGCGCTCGATGCGGTGGGTGTCGCGCGGCGCCTGCCGCGGCTGCGCATCGCTGCCCTGGCCGACCAGGTAAGGCTGCACGCGCACCGGTTTCGTCCGGAGACCTGCCGCGATCTGTGCGCCCGCATCGACGCCCTGCTGGCCGACCCCGCCACGCCGCAGGGCACGCTGTGGCGACGCAGCGCCACGGTGCTGCGCGACATGGCGCACGCCCACGCGGCGATCGCCACTCAGGAATGGCGGCGCGCCGCGCAGGCGCTGGCGCAAGCCGACGACCGCGCGCTGCAAGTCTACCTCGGCCGCCTGCACCTGGAGTTGCTGGGGCTGCGCGCCTGGGTGCTCGACCGCTGCGGCGAGAAGACACTGCCGCTGCTGCGCGAGGCCGCCGACCTGGCCGCCACCTACGGCCTGCTGCGCGTGTTCGACGATGCACACCCGGCGCTCGGCGACTGGGTGCGTCAGGCCGGGCAGGCGCCGGCTCCGCCGGCCAGCGCAGCGGCGCTGGCCGCACCGCTGCGCGCGCCGCCAACGCCCGCCAAGGCGCGCGCCAACCCGACGCTGGCGCTGACGCCCAAGGAGCGCGAGGTGCTCGAGCTGGCAGCACGCAACCTCTCCAACAAGGAGATCGGGCTGGCGATGCAGGTCGGCGAAGAGACCGTCAAGTGGCACATGAAGAACCTGTTCGCCAAGCTCGACGCCGGCACGCGCAAGCAGGTGGTTCAGCGCGCGCGCATGCTCGGCTTGCTGCAAGCCGCGCAGTAGGGCCTGTTCACACCACGGACGCCAGTGCGAGCGGGCCCCCCTCCACGATGGGGGGCTCCGTGTGCACCCGGCTTCCTAACCTTCGTCTCCAAGCAGCGTGCCATCAGGCCACTGCAACAGGAGACGAAAGATGACCCCTAGCATGAAGGGCGCGCCGGCAGTCGTACGCAGCGGCTCGCTGGCCGATTCGATCAAGGTCGAGCCTCTCACCTGCGCGATCGGCGCCGAGCTGTCCGGCGTCAACCTCGGCGTGGCGTCGCGCACGCCCGAGCTGGTGGCCGAGATCCGCGCGCTGCTGCTGAAGCACAGGGTGCTGTTCTTCCGCGACCAGGACATCACGCGCGCCGAGCACGTGGCGTTCGCGCGCCACTTCGGCGAGCTGGAGGACCATCCGGTGGCCGGCAGCGACCCCGAGAACCCCGGGCTGGTGCGAATCTACAAGTCGCCCGACACGCCCAACGACCGCTACGAGAACGCCTGGCACACCGACGCCACCTGGCGCGAGAAGCCGCCGTTCGGCTGCGTGCTGCGCTGCGTCGAGTGCCCGCCGGTGGGCGGCGACACGATGTGGGCCAACATGGTGCTGGCCTACGAGCGGCTGCCCGGACACGTGAAGGACCAGATCGCGGGCCTGCGCGCACGCCACAGCATCGAGGCCAGCTTCGGCGCCGCGATGCCCACCGAAAAGCGGCTGGCGCTGAAGGCGCAGTTCCCCGACGCCGAACACCCGGTGGTGCGCACGCACCCCGAGACCGGCGAGAAGATCCTGTTCGTCAACGCCTTCACGACGCACTTCACCAACTTCCACACGCCGTCCAACGTACGCGTGGGCCAGGACTACACGCAAGGCGGCTCGGCGCTGCTGCAGGTCCTGATCAGCCAGGCGTTCATCCCCGAGTACCAGGTTCGCTTCCGCTGGCGGCCCAACAGC
>DASURM010000100.1:0-8394 GCA_036280035.1 Burkholderiaceae bacterium
GCCGTGCGCGCGCTGCGCAGCGCGCGCGGCGAGCAGCCGGTGGGCTTCAAGATCGGCTTCACCAACCGCACGATCTGGCAGCGCTACCGCGTGTTCGCGCCGATCTGGGGCACCGTGTGGAACACCACGCTGCATTTCTGCGAAGGCCGCGGCGCGGTAGCGCTGCGCGCGCTGTGCCAGCCGCGCCTGGAGCCCGAGGTCGTGTTCGGCATCCGCGCCACGCCGCCGGCGGACGCATCGCTCGAGCAGCTGTTCGACTGCGTCGAGTGGCTGGCGCCGGGGTTCGAGGTCGTGCAGTCGCACTGCGCCGACTGGGTCTTCACCGCCGCACGGACGGTGGCCGACGGCGGCCTGCACGGCCGCCTGCTGGTCGGCGCCAAGACGGCGGTGCGCGAGCTGGCGGGCAGCGGCGAGGCGCTCGACGCGACGTTCGCTGCATGCAGCGTGCGCCTGGTACGCGACGGCGCGTTGGTCGAGCAAGGCCACGGCTGCCACGTGCTCGACGGGCCGCTGCACGCGCTGCGCCACTTCGTGCTCGAGCTGCAGCGCTGCCCCGGCGCGCCGGCGCCGAGGCCCGGCGACGTGGTGACCACCGGCACCTGGACCGACGCCTGGCCGGTCGGGCCAGGCCAGGCGTGGCGCGCCGAGTTCGACGCGCCGGTGGCCTCGCTCGAAGTCGCGCTGCGCTGAGGTCAGGTGGCTACCGGGTACAGCCCGCGCGTGCGCGCGAACAGCCGCGTCAGCCCGAGCAGCGCGTCGATGTTCGGCGTCGCCACGCCGACGCGCTGCGCGATCTCTCGCACCACGCCGACCAGCGCGTCGAGCTCGATCGTGCGGCCGGCCTCCACATCCTGCAGCATGCTGGGCTTGAAGCTGCCGAGCTTGCGGGTGATCACGTGGCGGTCTTCGGGCTGCTGCTCGATCGTGCAGCCGATCTTCGCGCCGACCGCCGAGGCCTCGCGCATCGCCGCCGAGCAGAACGCCAGCACCAGCGGGTCGTCGAGCACGCGATCGGTCGGTGCGCCGGTGATCGCCGACACCGGGTTGATCGTCATGTTGCCCCACAGCTTGTACCAGATGTCGCGCCGCACGCCGGCCGACACGGTGACATCGAAGCCGGCCTGCCGCAGCGCCGCGTCGAGCGCGTCGACGCGCGCCGATTCGCCGCCGGCCGGCTCGCCGACGATAAGGCCCTGCCCCATCTTGTGCTCGACCAGCCCAGGCTCCGAGGTCCAGGTGCTGGCGTGCACGACGCAGCCGATCACGTGCTCGAACGCGATCGCCCGCGAGACCACACCGCCGGGGTCGACGCTGGCCAGCGGCGCGCCTTCGAGCGCCGGCACGCCGCGGCCGAACCACCACGGCACGCCGTTCATCGCCGGCAGCACCATCGTGTGCGCGGCCAGCAGCGGTGCGACCGCCGGCGCCACCTCGGGCAGCGCCGGCCCCTTGACCGCGATCACCACCAGATCCTGCGGCCCCAGTTCGGCGGCGCGCTCGGCGGCGCGCGCGGGCGCGGTGCGCAGCGTGCCGCCCTCGCGCAGCCGCCAGCCGTGCCGGCGCAGCGCCGCCAGCGTCGCCCCGCGCGCCAGCGCGCTCACCTCGTGCGCGCCAGCGAGCGCCAGCCGCGTGCCGATGAAACCGCCGATCGCACCGGCGCCGACCACACAGATCTTCATGCCCAACCCTCGAACCGGCCCTGCCGGACCGCCACAGTATTGCTGAACGCTGCCGCCGATCCGCCACGCAGCCGCAAGGCGCCTTGATCGGCAGCAAGCACGGTATCGGCGCGTTCGCCGGGCAGCAACCCTGATGACTGGCGGCGACCGCACTCCTACAGTGTCCACCCGCCCATCGGGCTACTGCATCGCCGAGGAGTCCCAATGACCGCCAACACCGGCCGCACGGTGGCCGAATGGATCGCCCGCTTCCTGGTCGCCCGTGGTGTCGACCGCATCTTCGGCCTGCAGGGCGGCCACATCCAGCCGATCTGGGATCAGCTCGCGCAGATGAAGGTGCGCATCGTCGACGTGCGCGACGAGGGCGCCGCGGTGCACATGGCGCACGCGCACGCCGCGCTGTCGGGCCAGGTCGGCGTCGCGATGGTCACCGCCGGCCCCGGCGTCACCAACTGCGTGACCGCGATGACCAACGCGCACCTCGAGCGTGTGCCGGTGCTGCTGATCGGCGGCTGCCCGCCGGTGGCGCAGGACGACCTGGGGCCGCTGCAGGGCATCGACCATGCGGCGATCCTGCAGCCGGTGACCCGCTGGTCGCGCACGCTGCGCGTAGCCGACCAGGTCGCGCGCGACCTCGACAAGGCGTGGTCGATGGCCGACGGCGACGGCAACCCGCCGGGCCCGGTGTACGTGGAGATCCCGACCAACGTGCTGCGCGAGACGGTGCCTGGTGCGGTGGTGCTGCCCGAGCACCTGCGGCCGAAGCCGCGCCGAGTGCTCCTGCCGGTCGCCGCCGACGTGGCGCGCGCGGCCGCGCTGCTGCGCGCGGCGCAGCGTCCGCTGGTGGTCACCGGCCGCGGTGCGCGCGGCTGCGGCACGGCGCTGACCCGGCTGCTCGACGCCACGGGCGCGGTCTACCTCGATACGCAGGAGAGCCGTGGCCTGGTCGATCCGGCGCACGCGTCGGTGGTCGGCGCGATGCGCGGCCGCGCGATGCTCGAGGCCGACCTCGCGCTCGTCGTCGGCCGCAAGCTCGACTACCAGATGGGCTACGGCTCGCCCGCGGTGATGCCCAACGCGAAGTTCGTCCGCATCGCCGACCATGCCGACGAGCTGCGCGACAACCGCCGCGGCGAGGTCGAGATCCTGGCCGACGCCAACCTCGCGCTGCAGGCGCTGGCCGCAGCGGCCGCCGCAGGCTCGCGCGGCGTCGACACCGCGTGGACGAGCGCGTTGCGCGCCGAGCACGTGAAGCGCTCGGCCAGGCATGCCGAGGGGCTGTCGCAGGCGCCCGCCGGCAAGGACGGCCACATCCACCCCAACCGCATCTTCGGTGCACTGCGCCAGGTGCTGCAGCCCGACGCGATCACCATCGCCGACGGCGGCGACATCCTGAGCTTCGCGCGCATGGGCCTGGAGACGCGCTGCTACCTCGACTCCGGCGCGTTCGGCTGCCTCGGTGTCGGCACGCCGTACGCCGTGGCCGCCGCGCTGCTGTACCCGGGCCGCCAGGTGGTGGCGATCACCGGCGACGGCGCCTTCGGCATCAACGCGATGGAGATCGACTCGGCCAAGCGCCACGGCGCGCAGTGCGTGTTCATCGTCGCCAACAACGCAGCCTGGAACATCGAGCGCCTCGATCAGGAGATGAACTACGGCGGCCGCGTCGTCGGCACCACGTTGGCGTGGAGCGACTACGCCGCGATGGCGCGCGCCTTCGGGCTGCACGCCGAGCGCGTCACCGACCCGGCACGGCTGAAGGGCGCGCTCGACGAAGCCTTCGCCAAGGCACCCGCGCTGCTCGACGTGGTGGTGACGCAGCACGCGCTCAGCTCCGACGCCGGCAAGGGCCTCGGCTGGGTGCCCGACCGTCAGGCGCTGACCGCATGGGACGAGGCCGAGCAGGCGCGGCGACGGTGAGGCGTGCTGTGGCTGCCATGGCATGCGCAGGGATGGCGCGGCGCGGTGGGCGGTGCCCGGCAGGGGCTCCTACTGTGGCGGTCGGCCTTGCAGGCCGACTCCGCTGCGCTTCTCGCAGCGCGCTCGCGCGGCGAAACTCGCTACGCTCACTGCGTTCGCTGCGCTCGGACAATCGCCGCGAGTCAGAAGACGAAGCACGCGCCACGCGCGTGCCGAGCGCGCTGCTGCGATGCTCGCCGCCCCACAAGTCGCTCCAACCGGGCACCGCCCACCGCGCTGTGACGCTGGTGGTCCTTGCCGACGCATGCCCCGGTGGTGCCGGCAAGGCCGCGGGTGGGCTGGCGCTGGCGCGAATGGTAGGCGCCGAGCAGCGCAGCGACCCAAGGGGCATCGCGACGCGCCAAAGCGCGGCGCGACGGCGAGCATGTCGAGCTCCGAGCATAGGCGCGACGCGCAGCGTCGTGCCGGCCATGCGAGGGCCGAACGTGGACGAAGAGCCGTCCATTGCGGACGGCTCTTCGCCTCGCGAGGAGCTGGCGCCTGCAGGCGCCAGCGCGGCCTGCAAGGCAGGGGCGGAGCCGCCCTTGGGGCGCGAGCAGCACAGGGTACCTCGGCCCGCAGGGCCGAGGCGCCGGAGGTTGAGCGCCGGCGCCTGCCCGCCCGCAGCCTTGCGCGCTCACCCCCGCGCGCGAACCCTCTAGCTGCCACGATAGGTCGAGTAGCTCCACGGGCTGACCAGTAGCGGCACGTGGTAGTGGCCGGCGGCGTCGGCGATGCCGAAGTCGAGCGGCACCTCGTCGATGAACGGCGGCTCGGGCAGCGCGACGCCGCGCGCGCGAAAGTACGCCGCCACCGCGAACACCAGGCGGTAGCGGCCGGCGGCCATGGCCTGCGCGTCGAGCAGCGGAGCGCCGGGGCGGCCGTCGGCGTCGAGCGTGAACGAGGTGATCGTGCGCGGCGCAGCGGCGCCGTCGGTGCGCAGCAGACGCCCCTGCATCCCGGCGGCCGGGCAGCCGTGCATGGTGTCGAGCACGTGGGTGCTGAGGTGGCCCATGGTTCGCGAAGGTCGCTGCAGCAGTGGTCGCGGGCCGGCAAAGTGTATACACTTCTGCGTACAGGTCAATCGATCCTCGCCCCGTGCCGTCGACCCCGACCCGCCGCCCCTCGCCGCCCGGCCGCGGCCGGCCGGCGCTGCGCGTCGTGCGCGGCGGCACCGCGTCGCGCGGCGCTGATGACGCCGCCGACACCGCCACCCAGCGCATCGTCGAGTCGATCACCGCGGCCATCGCCGAGCGGCGTCTGATGCCGGGCACCAAGCTCGCCGAGCAGAAGCTGGCCGACATCTTCCGCGTCTCGCGCACATTGGTGCGACAGGCGCTCAATCAGCTCAGCCGCGACCGCCTGGTGCGGCTGCAGCCGTCGCGCGGCGCGTCGGTGGCCACGCCGGGCGTGGCCGAGGCGCGCCAGGTGTTCGAGGCGCGGCAGCTGATCGAGGGCGCCATGGTGCGCCAGCTCGCGCGCAGCATCACGCCGGCGCAGGTGGCCGAGCTGCGCATGCACCTGCACGCCGAGCGCGCGGCAATCGGCCGCGCCGACATCTCGGGGCGTACGCGCCTGCTGGCCGACTTTCACGTCATGCTCGCGCGCATGCTCGGCAACGAGGTGCTGGCGCAGCTACTGTCCGACCTGCTGACGCGCTCGTCGCTGATCGCGCTGATGTACCAGTCCACGCACTCGGCCGAGGCGTCGTTCGAGGAGCATGTGGCGATCGTCGATGCGCTCGAACGCCACGACGCGCGCGATGCGGTGCGGCTGACGCAGCGCCACCTGCTGAGCGTGGAGCACAACCTGCGGCTCGACCCGCGCCGGCCCGACCTCGCGCTGGTGCTCGAGAATCCTCCCCGATGACCGGCGACCCCACCGCACCCTACCCGCGCGACCTGCGCGGCTACGGCCGCGCGGTGCCGCACGCGCGCTGGCCGGGCGGCGCGCGCGTCGCGGTGCAGTTCGTGCTCAACTACGAAGAAGGCGGCGAGAACTGCGTGCTGCACGGCGACGCCACGTCGGAGGTCTTCCTCTCCGAGATGGTCACCGCGCCGGCCTACGAGGCCCGCCACATGACGATGGAGTCGATGTACGAGTACGGCTCTCGCGTCGGCGTGTGGCGCATCCTGCGCGAGTTCGAGCGCCGCCGGCTGCCGCTCACTGTGTTCGGCGTCGTGTCGGCGCTGCAGCGCTACCCCGAGCTGGTGGCCGCCTTCCTCGAGAACGGCTACGAAATCGCCAACCACGGGCTGCGCTGGATCCACCACCAGCAGATGCCCGAGGCCACCGAGCGCAGCCACATCGCCCAGGCCGACCGGCTGCTGCGCGAGCTGACGCAAGGCGAGTGGCCGCTCGGCTGGTACACCGGCCGCGACAGCCCGAACACGCGCCGCCTGGTGGTCGACCTCGGCGGCTACGACTACGACAGCGACTACTACGGCGACGACCTGCCGTTCTGGATGCGCGTGCAAAGA
This sequence comes from Burkholderiaceae bacterium, assembly GCA_036280035.1. Classification (GTDB taxonomy): domain Bacteria; phylum Pseudomonadota; class Gammaproteobacteria; order Burkholderiales; family Burkholderiaceae_C; genus JAEUPI01. Next base: position 6,119 of record DASURM010000100.1, read on the forward strand.
AGCGATGGCAGCACGGTGCCGCACCTGGTGGTGCCGTACTCGCTCGACACCAACGACATGCGCTTCGTGCAGGCACAGGGCTTCAACACCGGCGACCACTTCTTCACCTATCTGCGCGACAGCTTCGACACCCTGTACGCCGAGGGCGAAGAGAAGCCCAGGATGATGTCGGTCGGCATGCACTGCCGGCTGCTCGGCAAGCCAGGCCGCATCGGCGCGCTGCAGCGTTTTCTCGACCACATCGAGGCGCACGACCGCGTGTGGATCTGCCGCCGCATCGACATCGCGCGCCACTGGAAGGCGACGCACCCGCACCGGGAGAGTGCGTGAGCACCGCCGCGCGAACGCTGACCCTCGAATGGCTCAACGCCGCACCGGCGGCGCAGGCGCTCGATGCGCTGGCCGACCTCTACGAGCACTCGCCGTGGATCGTCGAGGCGGCGCTCGCCGGGCGACCGTTCGCGACGCTGGCCGCGCTCAAGCGCGCGCTGGTCGAGGTGGTGCGCGACGCCGGCACTGGCAAGCAACTCGCGTTGATCCGCGCCCACCCGGAGCTTGCGGGCAAGGCGATGGTGGCCAAGTCGCTGACCGCCGAATCGACCCACGAGCAGGGCAAGGCGGGCCTCACCGAGTGCACGCGGGCCGAGTTCGCGCGCATCCAGCAGCTCAACGCCGACTACAACGCGAAGTTCGGCTTCCCGTTCATCCTCGCGGTGCGCGGGCCGCGCGGCACCGGGTTGAGCAAGCGGGAGATCATCGACACGTTCGCGCGGCGGCTCGCCAACCAGCCCGAGTTCGAGCAGGCCGAGTGCCTGCGCCAGATCCACCGCATCGCCGAGATCCGGCTCGGCGACCGCTTCGCCGCCGAGCCCATCCTGGGCAACCAGATTCTCGACTGGGCGGACGAACTGGCGCGCCACAGCGACCCCGGCTACGCCGAGCGCGGCGAGCTGACGGTGACCTACCTCACCGACGCGCACCGCGCGTGCGCGCGCCAGCTGCTGCAATGGATGCGCGAAGACTGCGGCTTCGACGACGTTCGCTTCGACGCTGTCGGCAACGTCGTCGGTGTCTACCACGGCAGCGACCGCGACGCCCGGCGCCTGCTAACAGGCAGCCACTACGACACCGTGCGCAACGGCGGCAAGTACGACGGGCGGCTCGGCATCTTCGTGCCGATGATCTGTGTGCACGAGTTGCGCGGTGCCGGCCGGCGGCTGCCGTTCGGCATCGAGGTGGTCGCCTTCGCCGAGGAGGAGGGTCAGCGCTACAAGGCGGTGTTCCTCGGTTCGGGGGCGCTGACCGGCCACTTCGATCCGCGCTGGCTCGACCAGACCGACGCCGACGGCGTGTCGATGCGCGAGGCGATGCAGCGTGCCGGGCTGCCGATCGACGACATCGCGCAGCTGAAGCGCGACCCGCGGCGCTACCTCGGCTTCGTCGAGGTGCACATCGAGCAGGGGCCGATGCTCGCCGAACTCGACGCGCCGCTAGGCATCGTCACGTCGATCAACGGCAGCGTACGGTATCTGTGCGAGATCACCGGCATGGCCAGCCACGCCGGCACCACGCCGATGGCGATGCGCCGCGACGCCGCGGCGGCCGCAGCCGAGCTGGTGCTGTACCTCGAGCAGCGCGCGTCGCAAGAGCCGCACCTCGTGGGCACGGTGGGCATGCTCGCGGTACCGAACGGCTCGATCAACGTGGTGCCGGGCCGCTGCGCCTTCAGCCTCGACATCCGCGCCACCACCGACGCGGTGCGCGACGCCTGCGAGCGCGACGTGCTGGAGCGGCTGCGCGCCATCTGCGATCGCCGCGGCCTCATCTTCACCGCCGAGGAGACCATCCGCGCACCGGCAGCGCCGAGCGCCCCAGCATGGCAGGCGCGCTGGGAGCGCGCGGTGCGCTCGCTCGGTCTGCCGCCGGTGCGCCTGCCCAGCGGCGCAGGTCACGACGCGATGAAGCTGCACGAGGTGATGCCGCAGGCGATGCTGTTCCAGCGCGGGCTGAACGCCGGCATCAGCCACAACCCGCTGGAGGCGATCACCAACGACGACACCGAACTCGCGGTGCGCGCCTTCCAGCACCTGCTCGACGGCCTCGCGCAGGAGGCATCGACTCCCACATGAGCGAAGACGACACCCGCCCGACCGGCGACGACCGCACGCGGCCGATGTCCGTCACCGAAAAGACGGCGCCGGCGACGCCCGCGGCTGCGCCCGCACCAGCGACTGCGGCACTCGATGCGGCGTACGCCCAACTCGACCGCTGGGTCG
>DASURM010000101.1:0-3703 GCA_036280035.1 Burkholderiaceae bacterium
CACGGCCAGCGCGTCGCGATACGCCTGCGCGAGGTCGGTCGCTCGCTGCGCCTGCAACGGCTCGGGCCACGGCGCGCCGCTGTCGGCGTGCGCGAGGATCGTTTGCGGCGTCAACGGGCCTGTCGTCACGATCGTCTCTGCGCGCGCCGCTGGCGCACCGCCGCCGCCAGCTCGCCCAGCAGCGCAGCCGAATCGTCCCAGCCGATGCAGGCGTCGGTGATGCTCTGGCCGTAGTGCAGCGTGCGGCGGTCGGTGGTGCCCGGCTTGAACGCCTGCGCGCCGGCCACGAGGTGGCTCTCGATCATCACGCCGCCGACCTGCCGGCTGCCCGCCGCGATCTGCGCGGCCACCGCGCGCACCACGTCGCGCTGCTTGTCGTGGCTCTTGCCGCTGTTGCCGTGCGAGCAGTCGACCATCACGCTGGGCTGGCGGCCGGCGTCGGCCAGCGCCTCGCACGCCGCGGCCACGCTGGCGGCGTCGTAGTTGGGTTGCGCGCCGCCGCGCAGGATCACGTGGCCGTCGGGGTTGCCGGCGGTGTGCACCATCGCGATCTGCCCGCTCTTGTGAACGCCGAGAAAACTGTGCGGCTGGCTGGCAGCGATCACCGCGTCGATCGCCACCCGCACGTTGCCCTCGGTGCTGTTCTTGAAGCCGATCGCCGCCGAGAAGCCCGAGGCCAGCTCGCGGTGCACCTGGCTCTCGGTGGTGCGCGCGCCGATCGCGCCCCACGACAGCAGATCGGCCATGTACTGCGGGCTCGAGGTGTCGAGCAGCTCGCTGCCGGCGGGAACGCCCATCGCGTTGATGTCGATCAGCAGCGACCGCGCGATGCGCAGGCCTTCGTTGATGCGAAAGCTGCCGTCGAGGTGCGGGTCGTTGATCAGCCCTTTCCAGCCCACGGTGGTGCGCGGCTTCTCGAAGTAGACGCGCATCACGATCTGCAGCGCGTCGTCGAGCTGCTCGCGCTGCTCGGCCAGGCGATGCGCATAGTCGAGGGCCGAGCGCGGGTCGTGCACCGAGCACGGCCCGATCACCACCAGCAGCCGGTCGTCGATGCCGTGCACGATGCGCCGCACCTGGTCGCGGCTGGCGGCGACGAAGCCCTCGATCGGCCCGCCGGCCACCGGGAAGAAGCGGATCAGCTGCTCGGGCGGTGGCAGCGGCTCGACGGCGATGACGCGCTCGTCGTCGACCTGGCTGGTCTTCTCGGTGGGGTCGGTGGCGCGCATGGGGTACGGGTTCGTTCGGTGCGCGACATTGTCGCGGCTGCCGCGACCGTCGCCGCCGTCGCCGCAGCCGACACGACGTGACCGCTGTGGCGACCCTTCTTGCATGTGGCCGGGGCCGGGAGTAGTCTGGCCGGCCCGGCGCGATGCATTGGGGGCGGTCGCACCGGGGCGCTGGTGGCCCCTGGCGGAAGGAGAACTCCATGGCCTGGACCCTTCGCGGCGAATACATGGAGACCTGCAACTGCGCCTTCCTGTGTCCGTGCATCAGCTCGAACATGACCGAGCGCCCCACCGAGGGCGACTGCAAGGCCGCGGTGGCGTTGCGCATCGACAAGGGCGCCAAGGACGGCGTCACGCTCGATGGCCTGTCGTTCATCGTGATGCTGCTGTCGCCCGGCCCGATGGCCGCAGGCAACCTCAAGGTGGGCCTGGTGATCGACGAGCGCGCGACCGCGCCGCAGGCCGACGCGATCACCGCCATCGCCACTGGCGCCGCTGGCGGCCCGATGGCGGCGCTGGCGCCGCTGGTGGGGCAGGTGGCCGGCGTCGAGCGCCGACCCATCGTGTTCGAGCAGTCGGGTCTGACGCGAACCGTTCGCGCCGGCGACCTGGTCGATCAGGCCTGCGAAGGCCTGCCGAGCGCCACCGCTTCCGGTGAGGCGATCGCGATCGACCGCGTCGCGCACCCGGTGGCGAGCCGCCTGTCGCTGGCCAAGGCCACGCGCAGCGTGTTCAACGCGTTCGGCATCCGCTGGAACGACTCGACCGGCACGCGCAACGGGCACTTCGCGCCTTTCAGCTGGGCCGGCTAGGCGACGCCCGGCGCTCCATTCGTGGCCGGCCAACGCTCGCCGGCGCTCTGGCTTCTCGCCGTCGCCGGCGCGGGGTGGCTGCTGCTCGTCTGGCTTGCCTTCGACATGGGCCACCCGCTGGCGCAGTTGACGATGCCGGGCACGCCGCACTGGGCGATGGCCAACGTGCTGGCGATCGTCGCGATGTGGGGCGTGATGATGGCCGCGATGATGCTGCCCTCCGCGCTGCCGGTGGTGCAGGCCTTCGGGGTCTTGTGCCAGCGCAATGGCGAGCCCGAGCGCTGGCGCAGCTTCGTTGTTGCCTACCTGTCGGTGTGGTTGCTGTTCAGCCTGGCCGCCTCGGCCGTGCAATGGGGGCTGCAGGCGGTCGAATGGGTGGACCCGATGATCGTCAGCACCTCGGTGCCGCTGAACGCGGCGCTGCTGATCATCGCGGGCGTCTACCAGTTCACCCCACTCAAGCGCGCCTGCCTGGCGCACTGTCGCAGCCCGATGGCGTTTCTGCTCGGCGAGTGGCGCACGGGCGTGCGTGGCGGCTTCGTGATGGGGCTGCGCCACGGCCTCGTCTGCCTGGGTTGTTGCTGGGCCTTGATGGCGCTGTTGTTCGTCGGCGGCGTGATGAACCTGGCGTGGATCACCGCGCTCTCGATCGTCGTCGCGATCGAGCGGCTGGCGCCGCACGGCGAGCGCATCGCCTGGGTGCTGGGGCTGCTGCTGATCGCCGCGGGCGCGTCGCGGATCGGGGTGCTGGCCGGCGGTTGACGTCCGGCGCCGCAGCACCGCGCGGCCGAACAAGCCCTCCATACGATTTGCCGACCGGACGGTCGATAATGCATGCGATGGATCAAAAGACCGCTTCCGTACCGCAGCGCACCCCGCAGCAACTGGCCGAGCACGTGCGCGACGGCATGTTCGCCAACGACCGCGCCTCGCAATGGCTGGGCATGACCGTGGTCGAGGTCGGCCCCGGCCGCGCGGTGCTGTCGATGCCGGTGCGCGACTGCATGGTCAACGGCCACGATCTGTGCCACGGCGGGCTGATCGCCACGCTGGCCGACTCGGCGTTTGCCTTCGCCTGCAACTCGTACAACGAAATGACGGTGGCGTCGGGCTTCGCGATCGACCTGCTGGCCCCCGGCAGGCTCGGCGACGTGCTCACCGCGCGCTGCGGCGAGGTGAGCAGGACCGGTCGCACGGGAGTCTACGACTGCGTGGTTTCCAACCAGCGCGGCGACCGAGTCGCGGTCTTCAGGGGCCGCTCGCACACGATGAAAGGCAAGCCCGCGGTCGCGGGTTGAAGCAGGAGACAGCCGCATGCCCGTCAAGCACCCAAGACCCGGCGACCTCGAGCCGATCGAAACCGCGAGCCAGGACGAGTTGCGCGCGCTGCAGCTGCAACGCCTGCAGTGGACCGTGCAGCACGCGTACGACCATGTGCCGCACTACCGCCGGGCGTTCGACGCCGCAGGCGTGCACCCGCGCAACCTGAAATCGCTGGAGGATCTGGCGAAGTTCCCGTTCACCGCCAAGAAGGATCTGCGCGACAACTACCCGTTCGGCATGTTCGCGGTGCCGCGCCAGCAGGTGGTGCGCGTGCACGCCTCGTCGGGCACCACCGGCAAGCCCACGGTCGTCGGCTACACGCAGAAGGACATCGACATC
>DASURM010000102.1:0-23710 GCA_036280035.1 Burkholderiaceae bacterium
GTTCGCCCGACGGCTCGATTCCGGGAGTTCCCACATGCTGAACGCTTACCGCATGCCCTCGCGCACCGTCGCGCGCCGACAGGTTGGCCTGTCGATGGTCGAGCTGATGGTCGGCGTGGCCATCGGGCTGTTCGTCGTGGCCGGCGCCACGATGGCGGTGTCGAACCAGCTCGGCGACAACCGCCGGCTGATGCTGGAGACACAGATCCAGCAAGACTTGCGCGCTGCCGCCGACGTGATCGCGCGCGACCTGCGGCGCTCCGGCTACCGGGCGCGGGCGCAAGACGGCGTCTGGTATCCCGACCCGGTGAGGGTGGTGACGCCCAACCCGTACAAGGCCGTGACCCCTGCCAGCGGCGTGGCATCGGAAGTGGATTTCACGTACTCGCACGGCGCGAGCGAGAGCGACCCGCCCGGCGGGGCCGACGAAGCCGGCTTCAAGCTATCCGGCAACGCGATCCTAATGAAGATCGCCGGCACCCCTCCACAGTGGCAGGCGCTGACCGACAGCACGACGCTGCGCGTCACCGACTTCCGCGTGACGGTGCTGACGCAGGACGTACCGCTGGTGTGCTTCAACCCGTGCCCGGCGAGCGCGCCAGCGTGTCCGCCGACTCAATCGGTGCGCGACGTGCGGGTCGAGATCTCCGGCGTCGCGGTGCACGACCCATCGGTGCAGCGCAGCGCGCGCAGCCAGGTGCGGCTGCGCAACGATGTCGTCAACGGCGCCTGTCCGGCCTGAGTGGAGCGCGCGATGAGTCGAACCCAATCCGCTTCACGCCATCGCCAGCGCGGCGCCGCCGCGCTGATCGTGGTCGTCGTGCTGTTCTTCATCCTGGCGCTGGTCACCGCCTACGCCGGGCGCAACCTGATCTTCGAGCAGCGCACTTCGGTCAACAACCAGCGCACGGCCCAAGCGTTCGAGGCCGCCGATTCGGGCCTCGACTTCGCGATTGCGCTGTTGAGCGGCGGCCGCGTCGACGCGGCCTGCGCGAGTACCACCAGTACGGCGTTCGACACCTTCCGGCAGCGCCATCTGACGACGGACGCGAACGGCAACTACACAACGCCCGGTGCGAAGGCGATCCTGCAACCAAGCTGCATGCTGTTGGCCGACGGCGCGCGCTGCAGCTGCCCCGACGCCGGAGCACCTACCCTGATCGCACCCGTCGGCGGGTTGACCCCGACGTTTCAGGTGCACTTCGACACCGCGGGCCTCGCTCCGCAACCCGGCATCGTGCGTGCGATCTCGCGCGGCTGCAGCAGCATGGGTTCGGAGTGCTATGCGGCGGCCCCGAACAAGGCCGATGCGGTGGCCGAAGTGTCGGTGCTGCTGGGGCTGAACTCCGCGCTGGCCACGCCGCCGTCGGCGGCCCTGACCGTGCTCGGCGAGCTCAACGCCAATGGCGGCGCGCTCACCGTCGTCAACAGCGATGTGCAGTCGCTCGGCATCACGATCGACGCCGGCGGGGAGATCATCAATGATGGCAATGTCCGTTTGAGTAGGCTGCCAGGCACGCCCGGCTCGTTGTCGGTGCTGAAAAACGACCCGTCGCTACGCGACGCAGCCAATCAGCCCTGGACGGCCGACCAAATGTTCAGATCTGTCTTCGGCATGGAGCGCGCCAACTATCGCTCACAGCCGGCGGCAGTACAGGTGACGTGTGCAGGCAGCTGCGCTGCGCAGATCAACGCAGCGATTCGGCAGAACCCTGGCCGCATCATCTGGGTGCAGGGCCCGGCGACGATCGATTCAGATGTAGTCCACGGCCCTCCCGAGCCTCCGGTGATGCTGCTCGTCTCGGGTGATCTCACGGTGACGGCCGCCCTGCAAGTGGAGGGCGTGCTCTACGTCCAGGGCAGCAGCGTCACATGGGTCAACAACAACGCCGGCAGCACGCGGATACAGGGCGCCATGGTGGCCGACGGCGACCTCGCAGTGCATGGCGCACCAACCATCGTCTTCGATCCCGGCGTGTTGCGCACGATCAACCAGACGCAAGGTTCGCTGGTGCGCATACCGGGCAGCTGGCGCGACTTCGCCGCAGGGAGCTGACCATGACTCATCGATCCTCTCGGGGCGTCTCGCTGGTCGAGGCCATGGTGGCGCTGGCGGTGATGGCGTTCGGCATGCTGGCGGTCGTCGGCGTGCAGTCGACGCTGCGCTTCAACGGCGACATCGCGAAGCAGCGTTCCGAGGCCACGCGGCTGGCGCAGGAGCGGCTCGACGTGCTGCGTTCGTTCACGTCGATCGACGGCAGCGGTGGCTTCGACGAGATCGTCGCCGACGCCGGCCCGACGCCGTTCGCCGACCTGGTCACGAACACCACGTTCAGTGTGCGCAGCGAGGTCGTGACTTACGCCGATCCACCCGCGCGGGCGCTGCGCGTGACGGTGAGCTGGACCGACCGCGCCGGCGGCGCGCAGCAGGTCGTGCTGGCCAGCGCCATCGCGGCGGCCGCTCCCGCGCTGTCGGGCACGCTCGCGGTGCGCCTGGGTACGGCGGCGGTCGCCCCGGTACGCAAGCCGTTCAAGCGGCACCCGACGATTCCGGTACTGGCAAAGGATTTCGGCGACGGACGCAGTGCGTTCGTGCCGCCGTTCCGGCCCTGGCTGGTGCTGGTGTTCAACAACATCACCGGCGTGATCGTCGGGGTGTGCGACTTCGGATTCGGCGGCAGCACGTTCAGCAACGACACCATCACGCCGGCAGACGTCGCCTCGTGCGACAACAACACCCTCGCCCAACTGGTGAGTGGATTCGTGCGTTTCTGGCGCGATACCGGCGGATCGGACCTGACGGCCGCCAACGTCGAGAACCCACCGGGCCCCGCCTTGCGATTTCGCATGCAGCTGGCGTTGAGCAGTTCGGGGCACCCGAGCGGCTCGTTCTGCATCGACGACGCCAACTACGACACCACGTTCGATCAATTGCTGCCATTCGGCAGCTACTTCTGCATCGTTCAATCCAACGCCGGCGCGTTGTGGTCGGGCCGCACCGACATCCAGGCACAGCGCACGCACGTCGGCGCGGGCGATGTCGACTGGTTGATCGGCGACACGGGCGTCGCCAACGAGTATCGCGTGTGCCGCTACACACCGGCCACCGACGACTCACAGGTGGTGACGAACGCCGAGCACCCACGCGAGTACACCGACGTCAGCGGCAACCTGACCGATCAGAACTTCGTCGTCATCCCGTCGGTCAAGACCTGCCCGACCGATGTGCCCGCCAACCCGTCCGTCGGCGACCTCGTCAACAGCAACACGCTGCAGCATCAGCCGGCGCCATAGGCCCGACGGGTAGACTCGCCGGCACGATGGCGCTCGGCGAACACGACCTGCACCGGCTGCAGCGCGCGCTGGAGCTGGCGCACGGCGCGGTCGGGCGCTCGGACCCCAACCCGCGAGTCGGCTGCGTGGTCGCCGACGCGTCGGGGCGCGTGATCGGCGAAGGCGCGACGCAACTGGCAGGCCAGTCCCACGCCGAGGTCGTGGCGCTTCGCGCCGCGCAGGCGAGCGGCGCATCGACACGGGGTGGCACCGCTTGGGTGTCGCTCGAGCCGTGCTCGCACCACGGCCGCACGCCCCCGTGCGCCGACGCGCTGGTCGCTGCGGGGATGAGTCGGGTCGTCGTCGCGACGATGGACCCGAATCCGCTGGTCGCTGGTGCTGGGCTGCAACGCCTGCGCGATGCCGGCATCGCAGTCGAAGTCGCGGGCGGCGCCAGCGCGCGGCAGGTGCAGGAACTGAACATCGGCTTCTTCTCGCGCATGCGGCGCGGCCTGCCGTGGGTGCGGTGCAAGCTCGCCGCCTCGCTCGATGGCCGCACTGCGCTCGACGACGGCAGCAGCCGTTGGATCACCGGCGAGCCGGCGCGCTCCGACGGCCACGCCTGGCGCCGGCGCGCCGGTGCCATCCTGACGGGCGTCGGCACCCTTGCCGCCGACGACCCGCGGCTCGACGTGCGGCATGTGCCCACCGAGATGCAGCCCCTGCGCGTGGTGGTCGACTCGCGGCTGCGCGCGCCGGCGCACGCGCGGCTGTTCGATCCTCCGGGCTCGGCGCTGGTCTTCTGCGCCCGTGCCGAGCCCGCCGCGGCAGCGGCGCTGCGGGCGCGCGGGGTCGAGATCGTCGAGTTGCCAGCCGGCGACGGAGCGGTCGATCTGCGCGGCGCTCTGGTCGAGCTAGCCACGCGCGGCGTCAACGAGCTTCATGTGGAGGCCGGCCCGACGCTTGCCGGGGCCCTGTTGCGCGCCGGACTGATCGACGAATTCCTCGTCTATCTCGCCCCGCGGCTGATCGGGTCGGGCCGGGGAATGGTCGACGGGGCGCTGGCCGACCTGTCGCAGGCCTGGCCGCTGCACTTCGAATCCGCCGAGCGCATTGGCGACGACCTGCGCATCGTCGCACGCCGGCCCGGCGCGCTCGACTGGCTCGGCTGAGCTGCGAGATCGGCGGCGCGGGAGCGACAATCGCCGCATGTTCACCGGCATCGTCACCGCCACCGGCCGCATCGTCGATGCACGCCCGCTGGGCGCCGATCCATCGTTCGGCCTGCGGCTGGCGGTCGAAACGCCTCCCGGCTTTCTCAACGACTGCGTGCCCGGCGACAGCATCGCGTTGAACGGCGCGTGCATGACCGTCGCCGGGTTCGACCCCGCGCAGCACCGCTTTGAGGTCGACATTTCCGCCGAGAGCCTGGTGCGTACCGCCGGCCTCGATCGGCCGGGCCGCGTCAATCTCGAACTGGCGCTGCGAATCGGCGACCGTCTCGGCGGTCACCTGGTCAGCGGCCACGTCGACGGCGTCGGCACGGTGACCCGAATCGAGGCCGTCGGCGAGTCGACCGAACTACGGCTGCAATGCCCCGCCGACCTGGCGCATCTGATCGCGGTCAAGGGCTCGCTGGTCGTCCAAGGCGTCAGCCTCACGGTCAACCGCGTCGATGACGACGCCGGCGGCTGCAACGTGTCGATCAACCTGGTCCCCCACACGCTGGCGCACACCACGCTGGGCGACCTGCGCCCGGGCTGGCGGGTCAACCTCGAGGTCGACCTGGTCGCGCGCTACATCGAGCGCCAGCTGGCGACGACCAGGCCCTGACCGCCCACCCCCTACAACCGAACAGCGACCAAAGCAATCGGATACACCCGCGGCACCCCGCGCTCGCGTACCATTGCCGCGCATCGGTGAGCGGTGAGGTTGAGGAGAGCCGGGAGCACATGCAGGATTTCGACGATTCCACGCTCTGGCGAATCAGTGAGTTCGAGCGCATCCGGCTCGAGACCGGCAACAGTGCCTACGCGCGGCTGGGCGGGCCGACAGTCCTGCCGACCACGCTGGTCAGCGAGCTGGCGCGGATGGAGTACTCCACCACCAGCAGCGACGCCATGGAAGTGATCGCGGCGTGCTTGCGGCATCGCGAAGCGGCGTTGATCTATCTGCTGCATCACGAGCTGGTATGGCCGCTCACGATCTTTCCCAGCGAGCGCTTGTACCACTCGCCGCGTGACCTGACCGCCGAGATCCAGCGCGGCGTGCGCGAGTTGCGCGTGCACAGCGTCGAGCCGCCGGGCGTTCGCGCGCCGGGGCACTTCATGTCGGAGCGCGTGGCCGAGGAAAGGCACTACCGGCACCTCGAGCCGCTGTTGTGGGCGCTCGGCCTGCACGGCCCGCGCGGCACCCTGATCGCCGAGATCGGCGGTAACGCGGCCTACCGCGTGTCGCCTGATTTCCACCTCGGCTCGCTGCCGCTGGCCGGGGCTCTCGGCCCCGCGTTCCAGCGCCTGCGCCGCGAAACCGCGTCGCTGCGCGCCATCTCGATCTGGCCGGGCATGAACCTCGATCGCGCCGTGCGCCTGCTCAACGGCTTGTACCTGCTGTCGGGCCTGATGGTGCTGCGCATGCACCCGGCCGCCCGCAAGGAGCCGACCACCCAGCCCGGCGGCTGGCTGTCCTGGATCCGCAAGACCCGCTGATCGCGCTTTGCTCGCCTGCACGGCGGGCTCACCCGGCGAAGCGGGAACCTACAATCGGCGCATGCCGATGTCGCCGATCCCCGCCCTCGTTGCCGACCTTGCGGCCGGCCGCATGGTCATCCTCGTCGACGAGGAGGACCGCGAGAACGAAGGCGACCTGATCCTGGCGGCCGACCACGTCAGCGCCGACGGCATCAACTTCATGGCCAAGCACGGCCGCGGCCTGATCTGCCTGACACTGACGCGCGAGCGCTGCGAACGCCTGCAACTGCCACCGATGGCCGCGCGCAACGGCACTGTGCACGGCACCGCGTTCACGGTGTCGATCGAGGCCGCGCGCGGCGTCACTACCGGCATCTCGGCAGCCGACCGCGCGCACACCATCCGCGCCGCGGTGGCGCGCGACGCGCGCGCCAGCGACCTCGTGCAGCCGGGGCATGTGTTCCCGCTGCAGGCGCAGGATGGCGGCGTGCTGATGCGCGCAGGCCACACCGAGGCCGGCTGCGACCTCGCCGGCATGGCCGGGCTGACGCCCGCGGCCGTGATCTGCGAGATCATGAACGACGACGGCAGCATGGCCCGACTGCCCGACCTCGAGGTGTTCGCCCAGGCGCACGGCCTGAAGATCGGCACCATCGCCGACCTGATCGCGTTTCGCAGCCACAACGAGAGCCTGATCGAGCGTTGCGGCGAGCGCGAGTTGAGTACGCCGTACGGCAGTTTCCACTGCGTCACCTACCGCGATCGCGGCGGCGGTCTGCACCTCGCGCTCGGCCACGGCAAGTGGCAGCGCAGCGACGAGGTATTGGTGCGGGTGCACGAACCGTTCACGGCGATGGACCTGCTCGATGCATCGGCCGGCGGCCATTCGTGGCCGCTGGCACGTGCGCTGCAGGCGCTGCAGCGCAGCCCGCGCGGCGTGGCGGTGCTGCTCAACTGCACCGGCGACACCACCACCCTGCTCGCCCAGTGTCTGGCGCAAGACGGTGCCCAGCCGCGCGCCGGGGCGGGCTCGGCGCTGGACCTGCGCACCCATGGCATCGGCGCGCAGATCCTGCGCGACCTCGGCGTCGCGCGCATGCGCGTGCTCGGCAGTCCGCGACGCCTGCCGAGCGTGGCCGGGCACGGCCTCGAGGTGACCGGCTTCGTCACCCACAGCGACTGAAGGGCGACGCGTGCAGGCTGCCGACAAGGGCGAGGCCGCCAGGCTCGACGGCAACGGGCTGGTGATCGGCATCGTGCAGGCGCGCTTCAACTCCGCGCTGACCGAGAAGATCGCGCAGGCCTGCCGCGCCGAACTCGCGGCGCTCGGCGTCGCCGAGCGCCACCTGACGCACGTGACCGTGCCCGGCGCGCTGGAGGTTCCGGTGGCCCTGAAGGCGATGGCCGACAGCGACGACTACGACGCCTTGGTGGCCGTCGGTTGCGTGATCCGCGGCGAAACCTACCACTTCGAACTCGTCGCCAATGAAAGCGGCGCCGGGGTCACTCGCGTTGCGCTCGATCACCAGATCCCGGTGGCCAATGCGATCCTCACCGTCGACAGCGAAGCGCAGGCCTGGGAGCGTGCCGAAGACAAAGGTCGCGACGCCGCGCGCGTGGCTGTCGAGATGGCCAACCTGCTGAGCGAGCTGTGAGTGCGCCGGGCCGCTCCCAAGCGCTCATCCCGCAGCACGCAGCGCGCAGGGTAATCCAGTGAGCGCGAAGGCCGCCGGCGGCAAGTCGGCGCGCCGCCGCGCGCGCGAGCTGGCGCTGCAAGGGCTGTACGAGTGGCTGGTCGGGCGCGCCGATGTGGCGGCGATCGAAGCCCACATGCGCGAACAGGATGCCTTCGAGCGCAGCGACAGCCAGCATTTCGACACCCTTCTGCACGGCTGCGCGCGCGAGGTGGAGGCGCTCGACGCGGTGCTCGCCCGGCATGCCGACCGCAAGACCAGCGAGATGTCGCCGGTGGAGCACGGCATACTGCTGATCGGCGCCTACGAGCTGGCGCACTGCGCCGACGTGCCGTACAAGGTGGCGATCAACGAGGCGGTCGAGTTGGCCAAGACGTTTGGCGGCACCGACGGCCACAAGTACGTCAACGGTGTGCTCGACAAGGCCGCCCTCGACCTGCGCCCGGCCGAGGTGGCTGCGGCGCGCGCGGCGCGCGCCTGAGCCGTCGATGAAGCTCGCTTCGCGGCTCGACCACATCGAGCCGTTCTACGTGATGGAGTGCGCCAAGACGGCGCACGAGATCGCGGCCAGCGCGCTGTGCGACCCGACCCGGGGTGGCCGGCCGATGATCTACCTCAACATCGGCGAACCCGACTTCGGCGCCGCTCCATTGGTGCGCGAGGCGGCACAGCGCGCCATCCGCGACGGCCGCACCCAGTACACGCAGGCCAATGGTCTGCCGCTGCTCCGCGAGCGGATCGCGCATTGGTACGAGCGCCGCTTCGGCGTGCGCATTGGCGCGCATCGCATCGTCATCACCGCCGGCGCCTCGGCCGGTCTGCAGCTCGCCTGCGCCACCTTGTTCGAACGCGGCGACGAGGTGTTGATGCCCGACCCGTGCTACCCGTGCAACCGGCATTTCGTGGCGGCCACCGACGCGACGGCGGTGCTGCTGCCCACCACGGCGAGCACGCGGTTCCAGCCCGACGCCGCCGCGGTGGCCGCGGCCTGGGGCGGCCGCACGCGCGGCGTGCTGCTGGCGTCGCCGTCGAACCCGACCGGTACCTCGATCGACCCCGGCGAACTGGCGCGCATCGTCGAGGTCGCGCGCGACCATGGCGCGGCCTGCGTCGTCGACGAAATCTATCTCGGCCTGAGCTACGACGAGCGCTACGCGCGCAGCGTGTTGTCGGTGGCGCTGCACGACGACTGCGTGGTGTCGGTCAACAGCTTCTCCAAGTACTTCGGCATGACCGGCTGGCGCCTCGGGTGGCTGGTGCTGCCCGAGGCGCTGGTGGCGCCGGTGGAGCGCCTGGCGCAGAACCTCTACATCTGCCCATCGACGATAGCCCAGCATGCCGCGCTGGCGTGCTTCGACGATGAATCGATCGCCGAGTTCGAACGCCGCCGCGCCGAGTTCCAGCGCCGCCGCGAGTTCGTGGTCGCAGCCCTGCAGCGTCTGCGGATGCCGGCTCCGGTGGCGCCCGACGGCGCGTTCTACGCCTACGCCGACTGCTCGGCGCACAGCGCGAGCAGCTGGGACTTCTGCTTCGACCTGATGCGTCGCGCGCAGGTCGCCCTCACCCCGGGGCGCGACTTCGGGTGCGCCGCGCCCGAGCGCTACCTGCGGCTGTCGTATGCGAGCTCGATGGCCGACCTCGAAGAAGCGATGGATCGCCTGCAGAACTGCCTGTGACCTTTTGCCATCGCCGTTGTGCGCGAGGGTGACAAAGCGTTACCCAAAGGAAGCGAGCCACGCTTTTTGTCGCCCTCACAAAGGGGCCCGCACCTAAGCTGCCGATGTGCAGGACCATCCTCATCGCGACAAGACGGCGGCAGCGCCGGCGGGTGTCCATTTGCCGGCAGCGCCGACCGATCTCGACCCCACGACGTCCGAATCGCAGCCCAGCGAAGGCGGCGATGCAGCGGCCGGTGGCCAGAGCCTGACCATCGGCCACATCGGCCGCTATGCGCTGAAGCAGCAGCTCGGCGAAGGCGGCCTCGGCACGGTGTACGCCGCGTACGACCCGATCCTGTCGCGCACGATCGCCGTCAAGACGCTGCACCTGAGCGTCGCCGAAGGCGATCGCGCCACGCTCGATGCGCTGTTCCTCAACGAGGCGCGCGCCGCGGCGGGCTTGAACCACCCCAACATCGTCACCGTGTACGACGCCGGCCTCTCAGAGCAAGGGGTCTACATCGCGATGGAGCGGCTGCGCGGGCGCGATCTGCGCCAGCTGTTGGCCAACGGCTGGCGACCCGACATCGTGCAGACCGCGCAGATCATGCGTCGCGTCTGCGACGCGTTGAGCTACGCGCACTCCAAAGGGGTGATCCACTGCGACATCAAGCCGGCCAACATCTTCATGGTCGGTCGCACGCTGCCCAAGGTGGTGGACTTCGGCATCGCCCGCGTCGCGCACGGGCAGGACATCCCGGCGCTCGAAGGCGTCGTCGCGGGCTCGCCGCACTACCTCGCACCGGAGCAGTTGCGCGGCGAAACCATCGATCGTCGCTGCGACGTCTACGCCCTCGGTGCCGTGATGTACGAGTTGCTGACGCATCGCAAGGCGTTCGACGGCAAGTCGCTGCAGGAGATCGTGCACGCGGTCGAGCACGCGCGCCCGCTGCCGCCGCACGAGTTGCGACCGGAGGTGCCCAGGGCACTGTCGGACATCGCGACGCGCGCGATCGCTCACGACCCGGCGCAACGCTACCGCTCGGCGCGACAGATGAGCCAGGCACTGAAGGAGTGGCTCGACGGCGAGTCCGAGATCGGCACCGAAGACGGCGCGCAGGCACGCCAGGGCAAGCGGCGCCTGTTCGTGGCGGCGCTCGCGGCGAGTGCGGCCATCGGCGTGGTCGCTGGCTGGCAACTGCTCGGTGGCGTCGATTCGCCGATCCACGGTGCCGATGCCGGCACCGTGTCCCCCGACACGGCTCCGCCACCTCCGGCGGCATCCGTCGCCACGGCGATGGCGGCGCTCCCTTCGATTGCGGCCGATAGCGCTGCCGCGTCCACCGCGGAGGCCGCCGAACCCGCGGCACCGCCCGCGGTGTCGCCGACACCGATGCGCCCGCGTGTCGTCTCCAAGCCCCCGCCGCGCGAGCGCGAGGCGCCCGTCCGACCGGCGAAGCCGGCGGCAGCGGCCACCGGCGTGGTGCAGCTTGCGGTTGCCCCGTGGGGCCAGATCGAGGTCGATGGCAAGGGCGCGGGCGTCACACCGCCGCTGGCGCAACTGACGCTGTCGGTCGGCGACCACGTGATCACCATCCGCAACTCGGATTTCGCGCCGCGCACGGTCACCGTGCGGGTGCAGGCCGATCAGCCGGTGGTGGTGCGGCACCGCTTCGGATCCTGAAGGAGTGCGATGATGAAACGCCTGACCTGGGTCGCGCTGTGCGTGGCCACCTTGCTCGCCGGCTGCGCCGCGCCACCCGCGCCATCGGCCGGACTCACCGATGTGATCGAACGCCCCGCCGAGCGCGCGTTGCTCACCGGCATGCGGGCCTACGACGACGCACAGTACCCGCAGGCCGAGCGTGCGTTGCAGACCGCGCTGTACACGGGTCTGAACAGCTCGCGCGACCGCGCCAGCGCCTACAAGCTGCTGGCCTTCATCTACTGCACCAGCGACCGCGTCCGCGACTGCGAGGCGTCGTTCCGCGCCGCCCGGGAGGCCGACCCGGCGTTCGCGCTCACTCGATCCGAGGCCGGTCACCCGCTGTGGGGCCCGGTGTATCGCCGTACCGCGCCCTGATGTTCGCCCCCACGCTCGCTGCGCTCGCTGCCCCCCGAGGGGGCGCTCAGCCGGCTCGGGAGCGGCCCAGCGCCGGCTGAGGCGCGCGGCGGCTCACGTATCATCGCGTGAGCCCATGCGAGAGCCCACCGTCAAGCCGTTCCGCCACGCCACGCGCGTGTACTGGGAAGACACCGACGCCGGCGGCATCGTCTACTACGCCAACTACCTGAAGTACTTCGAGCGCGCGCGCACCGAGTGGCTGCGCAGCCTCGGCGTCGAGCAGGGCGTGCTGCGCGAGCAACTGGGTGCCATGTTCATCGTCAGCCGCACCGCGATGCGCTACCTGCGACCGGCGCGGCTCGACGACATGCTGGAAGTCACGGTGGCCGTGCGCGACGCGGCGCGCGCCAGCCTGCACCTCGAGCAGCGGGCGCTGCGCGGCACGGAACTGCTGGCGCAAGGCGATGTCCGAATCGCCTGCGTCGATGCGCCGACGCTCAAACCCCGCCGCATCCCCGACCAAGTGCTGAGCCTGCTGCAGTGAGTCAAGACCTGTCGATCTTCCAGCTCGTGCTGCACGCCAGTTTCGTGGTGCAGGTGGTGATGGTCGGCCTGCTGGCGGTGTCGGTGGTCAGCTGGTCGATGATCTTCGGCAAGGTGTTCGGCCTCAAGCGCATACGCACGCTCAACGACGGCTTCGAGCGCGAGTTCTGGTCGGGCAAGAACCTCGCCGAGCTGAACCAGGCTGCCGGCGCCAAGCACGCCAGCGCGCCGATGGAGCGCATCTTCGCCTCCGGCATGCGCGAATTCCTCAAGCTGCGCGAGCGGCGGCTCGACGCCGCGGCGCAGCTCGACGGCGCGCGCCGCGCGATGCGCGCCAGCTTCCAGCGCGAGCTCGACGTGATCGAGGGCAACCTCGGCTTTCTCGCGTCGGTGGGTTCGGTGAGCCCGTACGTCGGCCTGTTCGGCACCGTGTGGGGCATCATGCATGCGTTCGTCGGCCTGTCGAACCTGCAGCAGGTGACGCTGGCCACCGTGGCACCGGGGATCGCCGAGGCCCTGGTGGCCACCGCGATCGGCCTGTTCGCGGCGATCCCGGCGGTGGTGGCATACAACCGCTTCGCACGCGACATCGACCGCGTGGCCACCCAGCTCGAGACCTTCATCGAGGAGTTCCTCAACATCCTGCAGCGCAACGTCGGCGCGCCGCCCACGCAACCCGCGGTGGCCACGGCGCCGGCGCCATTGAGGTAGCGGCAATGAGGCCCCCGCGCTCACTCCGTTCGCTGCCCCCCGAGGGGGCGCCTCAGGCCCTTCGGGCGGCCGGGCGGGCCTGAGATGCCGGCCGTCGTTGCCCACAGCAGCCGCCGACGGCGCTCGATGAGCGAGATCAACATGGTCCCGTTCATCGACGTGATGCTGGTGCTGCTGATCATCTTCATGGTCAGCGCGCCGCTGATCACCACGGGGATCGTCGACCTGCCGACCGTGGGCAAGACGCGGCAGCGGCCGCAGCACGTGATCGAGATCGTGATCGGCGCCGACGAGCGCGTGAAGGTACGCGTCGACCAGGGCGAGGCGAGCGTCGTCGGACTGGGTCAGCTGGCTGCCCGCGTCAAGGCGATGCAGGGCGGCAATGCCGACACACCGGTGGTGATCTCGGCCGACCGCAACGTCAGGTACGAGAAGGTGGTCGGCGCGATGGATGCGCTGCAACGCGCCGGCGTGCAGCGCGTGGGGCTGTCGGTCAAGCAGGGCAGCTGAACATGGCGCTGGACAGCACCCTCAAGCGCCACGACAGCCTGATGCCGCAGCGCCCGGGCGGGATGGGCAAGGGCACCGCGATGGCGCTGCTCGTCCACGTCGGGTTGCTGATCGCGCTGGCGTTCGGCGTCTCCTGGCGAAGCCAGACGCCCGCCGGTGTCAGCGCCGAGCTGTGGTCGGCGGTGCCGCAGATTGCAGCCCCGCCGGCGGCCCCACCCCAGCCCAAGCCGGCACCGACACCGCCGGCACCGAAGCCCGAGGCGGCGCCGCCCAAGCCGACGCAGCAGCAGATCGAGGCCCAGATTGCCATCGAGAAGGAGAAGGCCGAGCGCAAGCAGCGCGAGCAGCAGGAGCTCGAGCGCAAGGAGCAGCAGCGCAAGGAACAGCAGCGCAAGGAACAGGAGCGCCAAGAGCAAGAGCGCAGGGAGCAGGAGCGCATCGAACGCGAGAAGGCGCAGAAGCTCGCCGCGCAGAAGCAGCGCGAGCTCGAGGCGAAGCGGCAAAAGGAAGAAGAGGTTCGCCAGGCCAAGCAGCGCGAGGAGAACTTGAAGCGCATCCAGAGCCAGGCCGGCACCGGCTCGCCCGACGCCACCGGCACCGCGGTGCGCGAATCCGGGCCGTCGGCCAGCTACGCCGGGCGCATCATCGCGCGCGTCAAGCCCAACATCGTGCTGACCGACGAAGTGCCAGGCAACCCGGTCGCGAGAGTCGAGGTGCGCTGCGCGCCCGACGGCACCATCATCGGCCGCCGGCTCGTCAAGAGCAGCGGCAACAAGGAGTGGGACGACGCCGTGCTGCGGGCCATCGACCGCACCGAGGTGCTGCCGCGCGACATCGACGGCCGCGTACCATCGAGCATCGAGATCGATTTCCGGCCGCGCGAGTGAGGTCGGATCTCCTGCGCTTGCGCGCTCAGGGCGCCGGGTCGCCGCCGTGCTCGGCGCTGATCGGCAGCGCGGCTTGCGCAGTGGCCGGCTCGGCGTAGCGCGCCACGAAGCGCCGGTCGATCCAGTCCTTCCACGCCCAGACCCAGCGGCCCTGGGCACTCCACTGGCCCCATGACGCGATGGCTCGCCGCCCGCCGCACGACAGCAGCGCCAACGACCGCTGCTCCGGTCGCCACGGCTGCAACGGGCCGCCAGCAAGCTTGCGCCGCAGGTTCATCGCCAGCGCGGGCCCGGCACGGACCGCGAACACGCCGCTGCGCGCCAGCTCGCCGTCGGCGCGCGACGCCACGTCGCCGGCGGCGAACACCTCGCTGTGCGAGGTGCTCTGCAGCGTCTCGTTGGTGCTGACGAAGCCTTGGGCGTCGAGCGCCAGAGCGCTGTCGCGCAGCCACGGCGGCGCCACCGTCGGCAGCGCCAGCAGCGGCACGTCGCACGCCAGGCGCGCACCGTTGTCGAGCAGCACCACACCGCTGCCGATCTCGGTGCAGCGCTGGTTGAACACCGTCACGCGCGCACGCCGCAGCACGCGCAACGCACGCTCGCGCACCGCGGCACCGAATCCGGGCAGCACGGTGCTGTCGCCGGTGACCAGACAGACGCGCGCGCGCTCCGGCCCATGCCCGTTGAAGCGATGGTGCAGCGCCAGCGACACCTCGAAACCCGCGGCACCGCCACCGACCACCACCAGGTTGAGCAGGCGATCGGTAGGCAGTGTCAGCAGCCGCTCGTACAACTGCACGAAGTGCTCGATCGGCCGCAGGAACAGCCCGTGCTCGCGAGCGCCGGGGATCGCGTCGCGATCGAGCACCGAGCCGGTGTCGATCGACAGCACGTCGTACTCGGCCACGCGACCGTCGGCCAGCGTGACGGTACGCTCGCCGGCATCGACCGCCACCGCGCTCGACAACGCCAGCTCGACCCTGGCCGCGCGGGCCAGCGGTTCGAGCGCGATCGTGCACTGCGGCAGCGTGTAGTGCGCAGCCATCCAGCCCGGCAACATGCCGCTATAGATCTGGCGCGCATGAGGCGTCGCCAGCACCGCCTGTACGCCGGGCATCGGCTCGCGCGCGATCTCGGCCAGCAGGTGCAGGTGGGCGTGGCCGCCGCCGAGCAGGACCAATCGCCTCATCGCAGGCCCGCGGTCGGCGTTGCTAGAAGCTGCTTCATCGCCCGCAGGATAGCGCGTCGCCGCCGGCACTGCGCCTTCATCGCCGCCAGTCGTGCAGCCGCTGCATCCAACGCAGCGCCCCGAAGGGCAGGTGCGCACGCTTCCACTGGCCGGCCACGAGCTTGTTGGCCTCGGCCATCGTGGGGTAGATGTGGACGGTACGCAGGATCTGGTTCAGACCGATGCCGTGCTTCATCGCCAGCACGTACTCGGCCAGCAGGTCGGCCGCGTGCTCGCCGACGATCGTCACGCCGAGCACGGTGTCGCGCCGCGGCACCGTGAGCACTTTGATCCAGCCGCGTTCGGCCGAATCGGCAATCGCGCGATCGAGGTCGCCGAGGTCGTAGCGCGTGACCTCGTACGCGATGCCCTGCTCGCCCGCCTCCTGCTCGTTCAGGCCGACGCGCGCCACCTCGGGGTCGATGAAGGTGGCCCGCGGGATCACCGAGTAGTCGACCCGGAACTTCCAGATGAACCCGAACAGCGCGTTGATCGACGCGGTCCAGGCCTGGTGCGCGGCCGTGTGCGTGAACTGGTACGGTCCGGCGACATCACCGCAGGCGAAGATGTTGGGATAGATCGTCTGCAGTCGGCCGTCGGTCGCGACCGTCGGGCCCGCCGCGATGCCGAGAGCCTCGAGGCCGTAGCCGTCGAGCCGCGCCGCACGACCCACGCCGCAGATCAGTGCGTCGAACCCGATACGGTGCTCGACCCCGCCGGCCTCGACGACGATCGTCCTGGCCCCGAGGGCATCGCGCTCGCAGCGTAGCGCCCGGTGGCCGGTGAGCACGGTCACGCCGTCGGCCTCCAGCACCTGCCTGGCATGGGCCGATACGTCGGCATCCTCGCGCGCCAGCAGGCGATCGAGCCGCTCGATCTGCGTCACCAGCGAGCCCAGCCGCGCGAACGCCTGCGCCAGCTCGCAGCCGACCGGACCGCCGCCGAGCACGACCAAGCGCTGCGGCAGTTCGCGCAGCGCCCACAGCGTGTCGCTGGTCAGCGCGCCGACCGATTCGATGCCCGGCAGCGGCGGCACCACCGGCACCGCACCGGTGGCGAGCACGATCGCGCGCGTCGACAGCGTGACCTCGACGCCATCGCTCTGGATGATGCGCACGTGCCAAGGGTCGACGATCGTGGCGTGCCCGAGCACGACGTCGACACCGAGCCCACGGTAGCGGGCCACCGAGTCGTGCGGCTCGATCGCTTCGACGACACGCTGCACGCGCTGCATCACCTCGGCAAACGACAGTTGTGCCTGCGCGCCGGCGATGCCATAAGCGGCGCCGTGCCGCATCTGGTGCACCAGCTTTGCGGTGCGGATCAGCGCCTTGCTCGGCACGCAGCCGTGGTTGAGGCAGTCACCGCCCATCTTGTGGCCCTCGACCAGCGTCACCCTGGCCTTGGCCGCGGCGGCGATGGCACTGGCCACCAGGCCGGCCGCACCGGCACCGATCACCACCAGGTTGCGGTCGAAGCGCCGCGGCTTGCGACCGCGCCAGCGCGCGTAGACGCCTCGCGTGCCGATCGCCTCGACGACGCGCTTGGACACCAGCGGAAACACGCCGAGCAACACGAACGAGCCGATCAGCCCGGGCGACGCGACGTCGGCCAGCGACTCGATCCGCGCCAGTTGGGTACCCGCGTTGACATACACCAGCGTGCCCGCCAGCATCCCGAGCTGGCTCACCCAGCAGAAGGTGCGCACCTTCATCGCGGTCAGACCCATCAGCAGGTTGATCGCGAAGAACGGCAGCAGCGGCACGAGCCGCAGCGCGAAGAGGTACAGCGCCCCTTCCCTGGCGATGCCCCGATCGATCTCGGCCAGCCGAGAGCCGAAGCGCGAGCGCACGCCATCGCCGAGCACGTAGCGCGAAGCCAGGAACGCCAGCGTCGCGCCGAGGCTCGACGCGAACGACACGATCACGGTCCCCACGAGCAATCCGAAGATCGCGCCGGCCGCCAGCGTCAGCACCGCCGCGCCGGGGATCGACAGCGCGGCCACGGCGACATAGATGCCAAAGAAGACGCCGATCACTCGCGCCGGATGCTCGGCGTACTGCACGGCGAACGCGGCCTGGCTCGATCGCACTTGCTCCAGCGTGAAGAAGCGCTCGAGGTCGAGTGCGAAGAAGGCACCCACCATCGCCAGCAACACGAGGGCCAGCGCGAGCTTGTGGCGCGTCATCGCTCGCCG
Source organism: Burkholderiaceae bacterium (assembly GCA_036280035.1). Classification (GTDB taxonomy): domain Bacteria; phylum Pseudomonadota; class Gammaproteobacteria; order Burkholderiales; family Burkholderiaceae_C; genus JAEUPI01. The sequence continues at coordinate 17,457 of DASURM010000102.1, forward strand.
CTGCGCGCCGTGCAGCCGGCGCTCGAGATCGATGTCCGCGCCCGCGGCGGTACCGCGGAATTCACGAACCAACGACGCCGTAGCCGCCGCCGCCGGGCGTCTCGATCACGAACACGTCGCCGGGCGCCATCTGCGCCGAGCCGATGTGTGCCAGCGCCTCGACGCGGCCGTCGGCGCGCTCGATGCGATTGATGCCCAGCGCACCGGGCTCGCCACCGGCCAGGCCGAACGACGGAATGCGCCGGCCGTTGCTGAGAATCGACGCGCCCATCGCCTCGAGGAAGCGCACGCGGCGCACGCCGCCGTCGCCGCCGCGATGCCGGCCGGCCCCGCCCGAGCCGGTGCGGATCGCATAGCCCTCCAGCCGCACCGGAAAGCGGAACTCGAGCACCTCGGGGTCGGTGAGGCGCGAGTTGGTCATGTGCGTCTGCACGACGCTGGCGCCGTCGAAATCCGGCCCGGCACCAGCGCCGCCCGAGATCGTCTCGTAGTATTGGTAGCGCTCGTTGCCGAAGGTGAAGTTGCTCATCGTGCACGGGCCGGCCGCCATCACGCCCAGTGCACCGTACAGCGCGTTTGTCACGCACTGCGAGGTCTCGACGTTGCCGGCCACCACCGCCGCGGGATAGCGCGGGTTGAGCATGCAGCCCTCGGGCACGATCACCTGCAGCGGCTTCAGGCAGCCGGCGTTGAGCGGGATGTCGTCGTCGACCAGCGTGCGAAACGCATAGAGCACCGCGGCCATCGTCACCGCCTTGGGCGCGTTGAAGTTGTTCGGAAGCTGCGCGCTGGTGCCGCTGAAGTCGATCGTCGCCTCGCGGGCATCGGCGTGCACGGCCACCTCGACCCGGATATGGGCGCCGTTGTCGAGTTCGAGATCGAACTCGCCGTCTCGCAATGCCGTGATCACCCGCCGCACCGACTCCTCGGCGTTGTCCTGCACGTGCTTCATGTAGGCGGCGACGGTCTCGTGGCCGAACTGCGCCACCATCGCGCGCAGCTCCTGCACGCCCTTTTCGTTGGCGGCGATCTGCGCACGCAGGTCGGCGATCGTCTGGTCGGGGTTGCGCGCCGGCCACGCTGTAGTGGCCAGTTGCGCCCGCAGTTCCGTCTCGTGCAACAGGCCATCGCGCACCAGCAGGAAGTTGTCGAACAGCACGCCCTCCTCGTCGATGGTCTTGGAGAACGGCGGCATCGAACCCGGCGTCGAGCCGCCGATGTCGGCATGGTGGCCGCGCGAGGCCACGTAGAAGCTCGGCTTCGCATCGTCGCGGCCGGTTTCGGGTTCGGGCGCACCGGCACGGGGTGCACGCCCCCCAATGGCAGCGCTCGTGGGGGTATGAAGATAGACCGGCGTCACCACCGTCACGTCGGGCAGGTGCGTGCCGCCGTGGTACGGGTCGTTCAGCACGTAGACGTCGCCCTCGCGCATCCCCGGGTTGCGCGCGATCACGGTCTTGATGCTCTCGCTCATCGAGCCCAGGTGCACCGGCATGTGCGGCGCATTGGCGATCAGCTGACCGTCCACGTCGAACAAGGCGCACGAGAAATCGATCCGCTCTTTGATGTTGACCGAGTGGGCGGTGTTCTGCAGCCGCAGCCCCATCTGCTCGGCGATGTTCATGAACAGGTTGTTGAACACCTCGAGCATCACCGGGTCGACCTGCGTGCCCATTGCGTGTTGCGACGCGCGCGCGGCCACACGCGTCAGCTCGAGCCCGCCCGTGCGGCCTATCACCGCCTGCCAGCCGGGCTCGACGACGGTCGTGGCATTGGCTTCGGCGATGATCGCCGGCCCGGCGATCGTGGCGCCCGGCTGCAGCGACTCGCGCACGTGCAATACCGCGTCGTGCCAGCCGTCGAAGTAGACGCGCACGCGGGCTTTCGCCGGGGGCCGGTGCGGCACCGGCTCGGCGCTGGCGGCGATGACGTCGGAACGCTCGCCGGGGCCAACCGCCTCGACCGACACCGCCTCGATCACCAGCACCCGATCGGGCATCAGGAACGCGAAGCGCTGCCGATACGCCGCCTCGAACGCGGTGCGCACCGCCTCGAGGGTGCCCCAGTCGACCACCAGCGCGGTGTCGGTGCCCTGGTAGCGCACGTGGACGCGCCGGTGCAGCTCGATGGCCGCATCCGGCACGCTCTGCGCGAGCAGCTCGTCGCGCGCCGCGGCGCCAAGCTCGTCGAGCCGTGACCGTGCCGCCGCGAGCCCCGCGGCGTCGAGCGGCCGCTCGATCGCGCCTTCGCGCATCGCGATCTGGTCGGCCAGGCCCATGCCGTAGGCGCTCAGCACGCCGGCCAGCGGATGGATGAACACCCGCGTCATGCCCAGCGCATCGGCCACCGCGCAGGCGTGCTGGCCGGCGGCGCCGCCGAAGCACTGCAGCGTGTACTGCGTGACGTCGTAGCCGCGCGCCACCGAGATGCGCTTGATCGCGTTGGCCATGTTCTGCACCGCGATCTGCACGAAGCCCTGCGCCAGCGATTCGGGCGTCGTGACGCGCCCGTTGGCGCGCGCCACTTCGGCGGCCAGTGCGCCGAAGCGCTCGACCACGCCGTCGCGATCGAGCGGCTCGTCGGCGCGCACGCCGAACACGCTCGGAAAGTACGCGCTCTGGATGCGGCCGAGCATCACATTGGCGTCGGTCACCGCCAACGGCCCGCCGCGGCGGTAGCTCGCCGGCCCCGGGTTGGCGCCGGCGCTGTCGGGGCCGACTCGCAGCCGCGCGCCGTCGAAGTGCAGGATCGAGCCCCCGCCGGCGGCCACCGTGTGGATGCTCATCATCGGTGCGCGCATGCGCACGCCGGCGACCAGGGTCTCGAACGCGCGCTCGAACTCGCCGGCGTAGTGGCTGACGTCGGTGGACGTGCCGCCCATGTCGAAGCCGATCACCTTGTGGTGCCCGGCAGCGACCGCGGTGCGCACCATGCCGACGATGCCGCCCGCCGGCCCCGACAGGATCGCGTCCTTGCCCTGGAAGTGGTGCGCCTCGGTGAGACCGCCGCTGCTTTGCATGAAGAACAGGCGCACGCCGGGCATCTGCGCCTCCACGCGGTCGACGTAGCGCCGCAGGATCGGCGACAGGTAGGCGTCGACCACCGTGGTGTCGCCGCGCGACACCAGCTTCATCAGCGGGCTCACCTCGTGCGACACGCTGATCTGCGTGAAGCCGACCGCGCGCGCGATCCTCGCCGCGGCCTGCTCGTGCGCGGTGTGGCGATAGCCGTGCATGAAGACGATCGCGCAACCGCGGATGCCATCGTCGAATGCCGCACGCAGTTCGCGCTCGAGCGCAGCCTCGTCGAGCGGCCGCACCACCTCGCCGTGCGCGCCGACGCGCTCGTCGGCCTCGACCACGCGCTCGTGCAGCAGTTCGGGCAGCACGATGTGGCGGTCGAACAGCCGCGGCCGGTTCTGGTAGGCGATGCGCAGCGCGTCGCGAAAGCCGCGCGTGGTGACCAGCAGCGTGCGCTCCCCCTTGCGCTCGAGCAGCGCGTTGGTCGCCACCGTGGTACCCATCTTCACGCACTCCACGAGCTGCGGCGTGATGGCATCGCCGGGCTTCGAGTGCAGCAGCCGGCGGATGCCCTCGACCGCCGCGTCGGCGTAGTGCTCGGGGTTGTCCGACAGCAGCTTCAGCGTGTGCAGCGCGCCGTCGGGCGCGCGGCCGACCACGTCGGTGAAGGTGCCGCCACGGTCGATCCAGAACTGCCAGCGCGTGTCGTTCATGGGTTCGCTTCCAATGCCCGCCAGCGCTCATGCAGCAGGCTGATGATGTGGTGCACCGGGCGCCGAGTGGCGCGCGCCACCGCCTTCGCATACGGCGGCAGGTTGGTGCATTCGAGCACGATCTCGCGCACGGCCGGCCAGCGGGCCACCAGGCGCTGCGCCGCTTCGACCACATCGGCCTCGGCCTGCTGCGGGTCGATGTGCGGCAGGTCTTCGAGCAGCGCGCGCTGCAGGTGGCAGCCCTGCGCCAGCCCCGCCACCGGCACGGTGGCGTCGGCGCCAGCGGCATGCAGATGAGCCGCGCCGAGCGACAGCACGTCGACCGTGACGACGCCCGGCGCCTGCAGCTCGGGCAGCTTCAGCAGGCTCGAAGTCCACACCGGCACCGGCAGCGCCGCCTGCATCGCCTGCTGAAACAGCACCAGAAAGCCGCAGCTGGTGGCGATCGCGCGCGCGCCTTCGTCGACCAGTTGCCGTGCGGCGTCGACGAACGGCCCGAGCAGCGTCGGATCGCCCTGGCGCACCACCCGCTGCGGCGACGCGCCGGCAACGACGCGATGCCGCACCGGGATCGCGAAACTCGCCGGGTTGCCGACATCGCCCGCCACCCGCGGAAAGCGTGTGTCGAGCATGAGCACACCCAGAAAACCCGCAGGGTTTCGGTGCAGGGTCATATCGCGCAGCGATGTGAGCCGGAACCAAAGGGCGGCAAGCTTCGGGGGAGGCTCATGCGCGCCAGCACCCCTTCGGGGAAGCACGGTGCCGGCCGCCCCGGGCACCGCCTATGCTTGCGGGCTCGTTTTCCATCGAACGGAAGTGTCCATGAAATCGTCGACCCGCCTCGCCTCGATCGCCGCCTTTGCGCTGGCGGCCCTGCCGGCCCTGGCCCAGACCAAGTGGGATCTGCCGGCCGCCTACCCGGCCACCAATTTCCACACCGAAAACCTGGTGCAGTTCGCCAACGACATCGACAAGGCCAGCGGCGGCAAGCTCAAGATCACGGTGCACCCGGGCGCCTCGCTGTTCAAGGCTCCCGAGATCAAGCGCGCGGTGCAAGGCGGCCAGGCGCAGATCGGCGAGATCCTGATGGTCAACTTCCAGAACGAGTGGCCGATCTACGGCGCCGACGGCCTGCCCTTCCTGGCCGACAGCTACGACGAGGCGGTCAAGCTGTGGAAGGTGCAGAGGCCGATGGTCGAGAAGAAGCTCGCCGAGCAGGGCATGATGGTGCTGTACGCGGTGCCGTGGCCGCCGCAGGGCATCTACTCGAAGAAGCCGCTCGAGTCGGCTGCCGACTTGAAGGGCATCAAGTGGCGCGCCTACAGCCCCGCCACCAGCCGCATCGCCGAGCTGGTGGGCGCGCAGCCGGTCACCGTGCAGGCGGCCGAGGTCAGCCAGGCGTTCGCCACCGGCGTCGCCGAGAGCATGATGAGCAGCGGCTCCACCGGCTGGGACGCCAAGCTGTACGAGCACGTGAAGTACTGGTACGACACCCAGGCCTGGCTGCCGAAGAACGCCATCATCGCCAACAAGGCCGCCTTCGACGCGCTCGACGGCGCCACCAAGCAGTCGGTGCTGAAGGCCGCAGCCGACGCCGAGGTGCGCGGGCTGGCGATGAGCAAGAAGGCCAACACCGATTCGCTCGACAAGCTCAAGGCCAACGGCATGCAGATCCTGCCGCCGCCGCCGCAGCTCAAGGCCGACATGAAGAAGGTCGGCGAGACGATGCTCAAGGAGTGGGTCGACAAGGCTGGCCCCGAGGGCAAGCAACTGATCGACGCCTACCGCAAGTAGCCGCCGGCGGCGCGTGCGCAAGCTGCTCGACCGGCTTTACGACGGGGCCGCCTGGCTGGCGGCCCTGTTCATGATCGGCCTGCTGGCGATGGTGCTGCTGTCGATCGTCAGCCGCCTGCTGCGTTTTCAGGCGCCGGGCACCGATTCCTACGCCGGCTACATGATGGCCGCCAGCGGCTTCCTCGCGCTGGCGCACACGCTCAAGCGCGGCGAGCACATCCGCGTGACGCTGCTGCTGTCGGCTCTGAAGGGGCGTGCGCACCGCGCCCTCGAGCTGTGGGCGTTGGCCGCCGGCGCGCTGCTGGCGGCGCTGTTCGCGTACTACAGCTGCAAGCTGGCGTGGCAGTCGCACGTCTTCAACGACATCTCCACCGGCATCGACGCCACGCCGCTGTGGATCCCTCAACTGTCGATGGCCGTCGGCAGCGTGATCCTGGTGGTGGCGCTGATCGACGAGCTGGTGCTCGAGCTGCGCGGGCAGCGCGTGGCCGCGGACACGGTCAGCGAAGAAGCGCTGCACAACGAATGACGCGATGAGCACGGCAAAGCCATCGAGCAGCGACATCGGCGCACCATGAGCGATCTCAGCATCACCTTCCTGCTGGTGGCGGCGCTGTTCGCCATCCTCGGCAGCAGCGTCTGGATCGGGCTCACGCTGTCGGGCGTGGCCTGGATCGGCATGCAGCTGTTCAGCTCGCGGCCGGCCGGCGACGCGATGGCCGTCACG
>DASURM010000103.1:0-4729 GCA_036280035.1 Burkholderiaceae bacterium
CGCCGGGTCGTCGTCGACCACCAGCACGCTCGGTGCGTGGTCGGTCGTGCCCAGGCGTCGCAGCGCCGCACTCAGTTGCTGCGCGCGGATCGGCTTGGTCAGCACGTCGGCGACCGCAAACCCCGCCAGCGCCGAATGCTCGGTGACCACCGTGATCACCACCACCGGCACGTCGCGGTTGAGCCCGTTGCCACGCAGCGCGTCGAGCACTTCGAGCCCGCTGCGGTCGGGCAGCAGCAGATCGAGCGTGATGGCGTCGTAGCGACGCGCGCTGGCCATGCGCAGCGCGCTTTCGGCGCTGGCCGCGACCTCGACCAGACAGCCGGCACTGTGCAGGATGCGCGTGAGCTGCGCCTGGTCGGACACATCGTCCTCGATCACCAGCACCAGCGGCGCGTCGGGCGTCGCAGGAGGCGGCTGCGACTCGCTCGGCGCGGGCGGCGCGGCGTCGAGGCGACGCGGCAGCACCAGGTGGAACATGCTGCCCACGCCGGGCGTGCTGCGCACGCCCACGCTGCCGCCGTGCAGCTCGGCGAAGTGGCGCGTCAGCGCCAGGCCCAACCCGGTGCCGCCGAACTCCTTGGCCGGTCCGGCGTACACCTGCTGGAACTGGCTGAAGAGCTTGGGCAGATCGTCGGCCGCGATGCCGATGCCGGTGTCTTCCACCTCGATGCGCAGCCGCCGCTCGCCCTCGGGCAGCGCGCGCAGCTCGACGCGGCCGCCGGCACCGGTGAACTTGATCGCGTTGCTGAGCAGGTTGTAGAGCATCTGCTTCAGGCGCCCGGGGTCGAGCACCACCTCGCCCAGCGACGGATCGACCGTCGCGCCGAGCGTCACGCCCTTGCGTGCGGCCTCGGAGCGCAGCACGCCGGCCACCTCGTGCACCAGCTGCGGCAGCCGCAACGGCTCGGGCGCGAGCACGAACTTGCCCGATTCGACCTTGGCCAGATCGAGCACATCGTTGATCAAGCGCAACAGGTGGCGACCGCCGTCGGCGATGTGATTCAGATACTCGCCGCGTTTGGCCTCCGGCAGCACGGCCCCGCTGCTGCGCAGGATCTCGGCGAAGCCGATCACCGCATTGAGCGGCGTACGCAGCTCGTGGCTCATGTTGGCGAGGAACTCGCTCTTCAACCGGTTGGCCTCCTGGATCTGGCGGTTCTGGGCCTCGAGCCGCACGCTGTGCAGGCGCAGCTCCTCGGCCTGCTTGCGCGAGGTGATGTCGATCACCACGCCGACAACGAACCCCGGCGCCTCGCCCAGGAACACGCAGCGCGAGGCCAACCAATGCACGCTGCCGTCGGGCCAGACGACGCGGAAGTCCTCCTGCCACGGCGTGCGCTGCGCCAGCGAGCGCTCGAAGGTGCGGCGCACGCGCGGCTGGTCGTCGGCATGGATCGACGACAGGAAACGCTCGGTGTTCCAGTCGGCAACCGGCTCGTCGTAGCCGTAGCAGCGGTCGTGCTGCATCGAGTGGCGCGTGACACCGGTGGCCAGGTCGATGCCCCAATCACCTATCTCGGCCGCTTCGAGCGCGATCGTCAGGCGCGACTGGCTGGCGCGCATCGACGCCTCGGCCTGCTGACGGGCCTGCTCGCGCTCGCGCAGCAGCGCTTGCGCCTGTTGCAGCGCGTGGCCGAGTTCGTTGGCCTCGTGCAGCGACGAGTCAGCCACCCGCGCCTCTTCGCCGCGGCCGATCGCCAGCGCCGGCTGCACCAGCGACTGGATCGGCGCGGCGATCTGGCGGCCGATGGCGCGCGCCAGCAGCAGGCCGATGGCCAACAGCCCCGCGGCGATGCTGCCGAGCAGCGCCAGCGGACGCCAAAGTTGCGCGGCCAGCTCCTGCCTCGGCACGGCGATCAGCACGGCCCAACCGTACTGCGGGCTGTGCGTGAACGTCGTCGTCACACCGACGCCGTCGAGCGTGACGCTGTCGACCTCGCCTTCGCCAGCGCTGCGGATGCGCTGCCAGAACGCCGGCGTCGCCGGCCTGCCGACGCGGCTCGACGCATCGCGGTTGCGCGCGACGATGACGCCATGGCGATCGAGCACCGTCGCGATCCATTGCGGCGCAATGCTCTGGCGCGCCAGCAGGTCGGCGAAGCGCTGCACGCCGAACAGCAACTGCAGGCGGGCGATCGCACGACCCGCGCGCAGCACCGGCACGGCCACAGCGACCTGCAACTGCCTGGACACGCGGCCCAGGAAGAGGTCCGACACCACCGGCTTGCCTTCGGTCAGCACTTGCGGCGTGCGGTTGTCCTCGCGGCTGAGCTGCGGAAACGGCGGGCCCCAGCGTGCCGAGCTGGACACGCTGCGCAGCTCGGCGTCCTGCCACGAGATGACGTCGGCGTCGGCGTAGCGCGCGGTCTCGGCGGCTTGTTCGTGAAAGCGCCGGTAGTCGTCATTGTCGATGCTGCGCGACGTCGACAGCACCTGCAGCGCTTGCACGCCCGCATCGAGCTGGCGATCCACCGCGCGCGCGATGGCGCGCGATGTCTCCAGGTTCGACTGCAGCAGCGTGGCGCGGGCTTGGCTGTACGACATCACCACGTACACGATCGCCAGCAGCGCCACCGGCACGACGCAAGCCACCACCAGCCACTGAATGCGGGTGCGGATGTTCGAGGTCGATCCTGCGGCGAACGGCCAGCGTGCCGGCATCGGCTTGCTCAGTGTGACCCGAAAGGGGATAGGGCCACCTTACCGTACCGGCGCTATCCCGCGCCGCCGATCGAGGTATTGGCGCGTCAGCGCGCGCGCTCCAGCGCCAGCGCGATGCCCTGGCCGACGCCGATGCACATCGTGGCCAGGCCGCGACGCCCGCCGCTGCGCTCGAGCTGGCGCAGTGCAGTGAGCGCCAGCCGTGCTCCGCTGGCACCCAGCGGATGGCCGATCGCGATCGCGCCGCCGTTGGGGTTGACGCGCGGGTCGTCGTCGGCCAGCCCGAGCTGGCGCGTGACTGCCAGACCCTGCGCCGCGAACGCTTCGTTCAACTCGATCACGTCGACTTCGCTCAGGTTCCAGTCCAGGCGCGCGAGCAGCTTGCGCGTCGCCGGCGCGGGGCCGATGCCCATGATGCGTGGGGGCACACCGGCCACCGCGGCGCCGACGATGAGCGCGCGGGGGTCGAGGTGGTGCTTCCTCAGCGCCGCGTCGCTGGCGAGCAGCAGCGCGCACGAACCGTCGTTGACGCCGCTGGCGTTGCCCGCGGTGACGGTGCCGTCGGGCCTGACCACGCCCTTGAGCGTGGCCAGCGCCTCGAGCGTGGTGGCGCGCGGGTGCTCGTCGGTGGTGAATTGCGTGGTCTCGCCCTTCTTCTTGCCGGCGATCGTCACCGGCACCGTCTCGCCGTCGAAGAAGCCGGCCTTGTGCGCGGCCTGCCAGCGCTGTTGCGAGCGCAGCGCGAAGGCGTCCTGGTCGGCGCGCGACACTGCGAACTCGGCGGCCACGTTCTCGGCCGTCTCAGGCATCGAGTCGATTCCGTACTGCGCCTTCATCAGCGGGTTGACGAAGCGCCAGCCGATGGTGGTGTCTTCGATCTTCGCGGCGCGCGAGAACGCGCCGTCGGCCTTGGCGATCACGAACGGCGCGCGCGTCATGCTCTCGACGCCGCCGGCGATCATCAGCTCGGCCTCGCCGCTGGCGATGGTGCGCGCGCAGGTGGCCACCGCGTCGAGCCCCGAGCCGCACAACCGGTTCAGCGTCGCGCCCGGCACATCGGCGGGCAGGCCGGCCAGCAGCGCGGCCATGCGTGCGACGTTGCGGTTGTCTTCGCCGGCGCCGTTGGCGCAGCCGTAGATCACGTCGTCGAGCTGGGCCCAGTCGACGCCGGCGTGGCGCTGCACCAGCGCCTTGATCGGGATTGCGGCCAGATCGTCGGTGCGCACGCCCGACAGCGCGCCGCCGTAGCGGCCGATCGGGGTGCGCACGCCGTCGACGATCCAGACCGGGCGGGGCATTGACATGGAAGGCTCCTTTGGTGGCTTGGTTCAGCGGATTCGGAATGAAGCGCAGCTCACGCTTCGACGGCCGCCTGGCGCGGCGACTTCACCGCCGGCAGGCCGCCGAGAAACAGGTCGGCCACGATCGGCGCCATCGCGGCATGGTCGAGCGGGCCTGCTGGCCGGTGCCAGGTGAACAGCCAGTTGATCATGCCGAACAGCAGCATCGTCGCCGGCTTGGCGAGCCGGGCCCGCCTGAGGTCGGGCCGCAGCGCGCCGACGGCGCGCGCGAAGCCGGCCACCACCTCGCGCTCCTTGCCGAGGATGCGTTCGCGGTCGGCCGCATCGAGAAAGCGCACGTCGTCGGTGAGCACGCGGTGGGCATGCTGGGCGCCGGCGTACTCGAGCACGATGCGCTGGATCAGGTCGCGCAGGTGCGCCTCGGGCGCGAGGCGCTCGGCGCCGACCTCGACCACCAGCGCGTGCAGCCGCTGCACGTGGCCCTCGGCGATCGACACCAGCAGCGTGCGCTTGTCGCGGTAGTAGTGGTACAGCGTGGCCTTGGACAGGCCAGAAGCTTCCGCCAGCTGGTTCATCGACGTGGCGTGGTAGCCCTGGCGCGCAAACAGCTCGGCGGCGCGCGCGACGATGGCCTCACGCTGGTCGTCGTAGCCGCGGGCGCGTCCTCTGGCCATCTAGCGTTCGTCGAAGGACAAGACCACACGCTCCGTGAGCGGATGCGCCTGGCAGGTAAGCACGAAGCCGCCGGCCACTTCGGCCTTGTC
>DASURM010000104.1:0-2552 GCA_036280035.1 Burkholderiaceae bacterium
CATCGCGGTGCGTGGCGGCGTGCTCGCCATCGGCGCCGGCGCCTCGCGGGAGGATGCATGGGCCGCGCTGGCGCGCCGCGCGCCGGCGCTGACCGAGGCCTGGCTGCGCTTCGCGTCGCCGCCGATCCGCCACATGGGCACGATGGGCGGCAACGTCGCCAACGGCTCGCCGATCGGCGACAGCGCGCCGGTGCTGATCGCTCTCGACGCGCAGCTCGTGCTGCGCAAGGGCGACGCTCTGCGCCGCCTGCCGCTGGCCGACTTCTACGTCGACTACATGGTCAACCGCCTCGAGGCCGGCGAGTTCGTGCAGGCGATCGAGGTGCCGCTGGCGGCGTTCGACGACGGCACGCTGCGCGCGTACAAGATCTCCAAGCGCTTCGACAGCGACATCTCGGCGGTGTTCGCCGCGTTGCGCGTGCGGCTCGACGGCGATCGCGTCGCCGACGCGCGCTTCGTGTTCGGCGGCATGGCGGCGATCGTCAAACGCGCCGCAGCCGCCGAGCGCGCAGTGGTCGGGCAGCGCTGGGACGAGGCCGCGGTGCAACGCGCGACGGCCGCGCTGGCCACCGATTTCTCACCGCTGACCGACCTGCGCGCCAGTGCGGCCTACCGCCTCATGGTGGCCGGCGGCCTGCTGCAGCGCTACTGGCTCGAGACGCGGCCGCACGACGCGCTGCCGGCGCAGGCGCTGAGCGTATGGGCACGGCAAGGGTCCGAGGCCGCGGCATCGGCTTGACGGTGCGATGAACAAGCCGCGCGAAGGCTCGCTGCTGGAGGCCGCAGCCCCCGCGGCCGGCGCGGCCGGCGTCGGCGTGCCGCATGCGCACGAATCGGCGCACCTGCACGTCGCGGGCGCTGCCACCTACGTCGACGACATGCCCGAGCTGGCCGGCACGCTGCACGCCGCACTCGGCCTGGCGCCGCTGGCGCACGGCAAGCTCACCGGCATCGACCTCGACGCGCTGCGCGCCATGCCCGGCGTGGTCGACGCCTTCGGCGCGCGCGACATCCCGGGGCGCAACGACTGCGGGCCGGTGGTGCACGACGACCCGATCCTCGCCGACGGCACGGTGCAGTACCTCGGCCAGCCGGTGTTCATGGTGCTCGCGCACACGCGCGACGCGGCGCGCCGCGCCGCCGCGCGGGCCAAGAAGGTGCTGGCGATCGAGCCGCTGCCGCCGGTGCTCGCTGCGCGCGAAGCCCACGCCAAGCAGCAGTACGTGCTGCCGCCGATGCACCTGGTGCGCGGCGACGCGAAGACCGCGATCGCGAATGCGCCGCGCCGGCTGAAAGGCTCGCTGTCGATCGGTGGCCAGGAGCAGTTCTACCTCGAAGGCCAGATCGCGTATGCGATCCCGCTCGAGGACGGCGGCATGCTGGTGCACTGCTCGACGCAGCACCCGAGCGAGATGCAGAGCGTGGTCGCGCACGCGCTGGGCATCGACGCGCATGCGGTGCGGGTCGAATGCCGCCGCATGGGCGGCGGCTTCGGCGGCAAGGAGTCGCAAAGCGCGATCTGGGCATGCGCCGCCGCGGTGGCGGCGCGGCGCCTGGGCGTGCCGGTGAAACTGCGGCCCGACCGCGACGACGACTGCCTCGTCACCGGCCGGCGCCACGGCTTCGAGTACGACTACGAGGTCGGCTACGACGACGACGGCCGCGTGCTCGGCGCCGAAATCGACCTCATCAGCAACGCCGGCTTCTCGGCCGACCTGTCGGGCCCGGTGATGACGCGCGCGCTGTGCCACTTCGACAACGCCTACTGGCTGCCGCACGTCGCCGCACACGGCTACTCGGCGAAGACCCACACGCAGAGCAACACCGCGTTTCGCGGCTTCGGCGGCCCGCAGGGCGCGCTCGCCATCGAAGCGATCATCGACGAGATCGCACGCGCGCTGGGCAAGGATCCGCTCGACGTGCGGCGCGTCAACTTCTACGGCCGCAGCGGCGGCGGCGATCCGCTCGCCGAGCGCCGCGTCACGCCGTACGGCCAGGCGATCGACGACAACATCGTCCACGGCCTGGTCGAGCGCCTGGTGCAGACGAGCGACTACGCGCAGCGCCGCCGCGGGATCGCGGCGTTCAACGCCGGCAGCCCGGTGCTCAAGTGCGGCCTGGCGCTGACGCCGGTGAAGTTCGGCATCTCGTTCAACGTGGCGCACTTCAACCAGGCCGGCGCGCTGGTGCACGTGTACCTCGACGGCTCGATCCTGGTCAACCACGGCGGCACCGAGATGGGCCAGGGCCTGAACACCAAGGTGGCGCAGGTGGTGGCCCACGAGCTCGGCGTGCCGCTGACACGCGTGCGCTGCACGGCCACCGACACCGACAAGGTCGCCAACACCTCGGCCACCGCGGCATCGACCGGTGCCGACCTCAACGGCAAGGCGGCGCAGGACGCTGCACGCCAGATCCGCGAGCGGCTGGCCGCCTGCGCGGCGGTGCTGTTCGGGGGCGAGGCGTCGGCGGTGCGCTTCGCCGGCGGCGTCGTCAGCGTCGGGGCGCACCACCTGCCCTTCCCCGAACTGGTGACGAAGGCGTACCAGGAG
>DASURM010000105.1:0-2968 GCA_036280035.1 Burkholderiaceae bacterium
CAGGCCGACGGTCACGTCGTGGCAATGACCGGAGACGGCGTCAACGACGCGCCGGCGCTGAAGGCGGCCGACATCGGCGTGGCGATGGGCGTCAACGGCACCGAGGTGGCCAAGCAGGCCGCCAAGATGATCCTCGCCGACGACAACTTCGCCACCATCGTGGTGGCGGTGCGCGAAGGGCGCGCGATCTTCGACAACATTCGCAAGTTCCTGCGCTACCTGCTGTCGTCCAACATGGGCGAGGTGCTGACGGTGTTCCTCGGCGTGGTCGGCGCCGCCGCGATCGGGCTCGACAGCGGCAGCGGCGCCGTGGCGCTGCCGCTGCTGGCCACGCAGATCCTGTGGATCAACCTGATCACCGATTCGGCGCCCGCACTGGCGATGGGCGTCGACCCGCCCGGCGACGACGTGATGGCGCGTAAGCCGCGCCGCCTCGCCGAGCGGGTGATCGACGGCCCCATGTGGGTCGGCGTGATCGAGGTGGGGCTGGCGATGGCGCTGGCCACGCTGCTGACGATCGACCTCTATCTGCCGGGCGGCCTGATCGAAGGCGACCAGAGCCTGACCAACGCGCGCACGGCGGGCTTCACGGTGCTGGTGCTGGCGCAGCTGTTCAACGCCCTCAGTGCACGCTCGGAGTCGGCCAGCGCCTGGCGCGGCCTGTTCGACAACCACTGGCTGTGGGGCGCGATCGGGGTGTCGCTGCTGCTGCAGGCGGCGGTGGTGCACCTGCCGTGGCTCAACGTCGCGTTCGACACCGTGCCGTTGAGCGGGTCGCAGTGGCTGGTGTGCTTTGCCATGGCCAGCACGGTGCTGTGGATCACCGAGCTGCGCAAGCTGCTGCGCCGGGCCGCGCGGCGGCGTCGACACTAGGGTTTGTCGACACACGAATCGTGGCCGGCTCGAACATCGAGGCCGGCGCGCGATGTCTGGTACCTTCGGCGCGAGTGGAGTACTGGAACCTCGCCATTCTCGTCGGCGCGCTGCTGCTGCTCGTCAGCATCGTGGCGAGCGACCTTTCGTCGCGCATCGGCGTGCCTCTGCTGCTGGTGTTCCTGCTGCTGGGCATGCTCGCCGGGGAGGACGGGCCGGGAGGCATCCGCTACGACGACTTCGACGCCTCGTACGTCGTCGGGACGCTGGCGCTCGCGGTCATCATCTTCGACGGCGGCCTGCGCACCCGCAAGGAAACCTTCCAGCTTGCGCTGGCGCCGGCGGTCGTGCTCGCGACGCTGGGCGTCGTGGGCACCGCCGCCGCACTCGGCGTCTTTGCCGCCTGGGTGCTGGGCATCGGCTGGCTCGAGGGCATGCTGCTCGGCTCGATCGTCGGCTCGACCGACGCCGCGGCGGTGTTCGCGCTGCTGCGCACGGCAGGGGCCACGCTCAAGCAGCGCATCGCCTCGACGCTCGAGATCGAATCGGCGAGCAACGATCCGATGGCGATCTTCCTGACGATCGCGCTGCTGGAGGTGCTCGTCGCCGGCGGCACCTCGCTCGACGCCGCGGTGCTGGTCACCTTCGTCAAGCAGTTCGGCATCGGCGCGGCGCTGGGCCTGGCCGGCGGCTGGCTGCTGGTGCAGTTGATCAACCGGCTCACGCTCGTCGGCGGCCTGTACCCGCTGCTGGCAGCGGCCGGCGGGCTCGTCGTGTTCGCGGTCACCGCGCAAGTCGGCGGCAGCGGCTTCCTGGCGATCTACCTCGCGGGGTTGGTGCTGGGCAACTCGCCGCTGCGCTCCGGGCAGAACATCCTGCGCGTGCACGACGGGCTCGCCTGGCTCGCCCAGATCACGATGTTCGTTCTGCTCGGTCTGCTGCTTACGCCGTCGCAACTGCTGGACGTGGCGCTGCCGGCGTTCGCGATCTCGGCGTTCCTGATGCTCGTCGCGCGGCCTCTGGCCGTGTCGTTGTGCCTGCTGCCGTTTCGCTTCCCCTGGCGCGAACACGTCTACATCGGCTGGGTGGGGCTGCGCGGTGCCGTGCCGGTCGTGCTCGCGATGTTTCCGATCATCTACGGCGCCGACAACGCGCGACTGTTCTTCAACGTCGCGTTCTTCATCGTGCTGGTGTCGCTGCTGCTGCAGGGCTGGACCATTGCGCCGGCGGCCCGCTGGCTGCAGCTCGAGGCCCCGCCGTCGACCGAACCCATGCAGCGCGTCACCCTCGACGTGCCCGGACACTACGAGCACGAGATCCTCGGCTACCGGGTGCAGGCGGGCAGCCGGATCGCAGGGCGCGACGCGGTCGACGTCATGCTGCCCCAGGGGGTGCAGGTGATGGCGGTCATGCGCGACGGCCAGGCGCAGCCGATGCAGCCTGGTGCCCGGTTCGTCGCTGGAGACCACGTCTACCTCCTTGCGCAGGCGGACGACCTCGCACACCTCGGCAAGCTGTTCGATCCGCACCTCGAGCCGGCGCGGCTCGAGGCGCACCACTACTTCGGCAATTTCGTGCTCAACGGCGACGCCGTCGCCGGCGATCTGGCAGTGGTCTATGGCTTCAGCGTGCCGGAGGGTGTCGAGGGCAAGACCCTCGCCCAATACCTGGCCGACACCTTCCACGGCCGGGTCGGCGTGGGCGACAGCGTCGCCCTGGGCAGCGCCGAGCTCGTGGTGCGCGAGGTAGAGCACGGAGTCGTCACCCGCGTGGGTCTGCGCCTGCGCTCGAAACCGCCGGTCACATGAGCGCGATCCCGACCGCGGCACGCTGAGGCGGCGCCACCGCCGCGGCCGGCTCTCAGGGCGGTGCAGGCCGCGCGCGCCGCGCCCGGCGCAGCGCCATCAGCAGCAGCGCGCCGCTCAGCGTGCCCAGTACCACCGGGTTGGCGGCCAGGATATCGGACAACCCCCACAACATCTCGGGGGCCTTCTGCTGGACGTACATCGCTAGATCGAGCACCTGTTCGGGTCCGATCGTCCACACATCGTCGAGTCGGACCTGGACACCACTCCAGCGGCCTTCGGGCAACAGC
>DASURM010000106.1:0-3320 GCA_036280035.1 Burkholderiaceae bacterium
GAAGAGCATGCGCGCGGCGCAGGTCGGCGACGGCCTGCTCGACAACGAGGGCAGCCGCATGGGCACCGAGATGCTCGATGCGCAGATGGCGGTCTCGTTCGCCGGCCGCCCGGGCGGCCTGTCGCAGCTGATCGCCAAGCAGCTCGAGCGCCAGATGGGGCTGCACCCGGGGCCGATCCCGAAGCCCGAGATCAAGCCGCTGCAGGATCGGGCACAGACCGAGCCCGCGGCGCGCGTGCCGCACATTCCCGAGCGCGGGGCCGCCGCGTTCATGCAGCGCCACGAGCTGGCGGCACAAGCGGCCGAGCGCGCGAGCGGGATCCCGGCCACGTTCATGCTCGCTCAGGCAGGGCACGAGTCGGACTGGGGCCGGCGCGAGCTGCGCCACGCCGACGGCACGCCGACGCACAACCTGTTCGGCATCAAGGCGGGTGCCGGCTGGAAGGGCGGGGTGGCCGAGGTGACGACCACCGAGGTTGTCGACGGCGAGCCGCGACGCGTCGTGCAGCGCTTCCGCGCCTACGCCAGCGCTGCCGAATCGTTCGCCGACTACGCAGCGCTGATGAAGACCCAGCGCTACCGGGCGGTGCGTGCCGCCGGCGACGACGCGCAGGCGTTCGCCGCCGGGCTGCAGCGCGCCGGCTATGCCACCGACCCGCGCTACGCCGACAAGCTGGGCGGCGCCATCGCCACCGCACGGCGCCTGCGCGACACCAACACCTGAGGAATCACGCATGACGGCCCCCACGCTCGCGCTGCTCGCTGCCTTGCGGCCTGCAGGCCGCAAGGCGTTCGCCAGCCACTCGCGAGCGCGCAGGCGCTCGCTCGGTGCGGGCTCACCCCCCCAAGGGGGCGTCGGCCTCCTTGAGGCGGCTCGGCGGAGGCCGGTATGACCGCCTCGGCCATCATGTCGCTCGGCGTGCGGGCGATGTTCGCCAACTACGCCGGGCTGCAGACCGCGGGCCACAACATCGCCAACGCCGGCGTCGAGGGCTACTCGCGCCAGCAGGTCGAGCTGCAGACCGCGATCGGCCAGTTCAGCGGCGCGGGCTACATCGGCAAGGGTGTCGACGTGGCGTCGGTGACGCGGCTGTACGACCAGTTCCTGTCGCGCCAGGCGATGACCTCGCGCTCGCAGGCGCAGTACGACAGCGCGCGACTCGACCGCCTGCAGCAGCTCGAGTCGGTGTTCGCCGGCGGCGACGACGGCATCGGCCAGGCCACCGGTGCCCTGCTCAACGCGATGGTCGACCTCGCCAGCCGGCCGCAGGACATGGCCGCCCGCAGCGTCGTGCTCGGACGCGCCGCCGAGTTGGCAGCGCGCTTCGCGACAGGGTCGTCGCAACTCGACGACATCCAGCAGGGCGTGGCGCTCGACCTGCGTGCGTCGGTGGCGCGTGTCAACGAGCTCGCGAAGCAGCTGGCCGGGGTCAACGACCGCATCGCGGCCTCGCGCGGCGACGGCCAGCCCCCCAACGATCTGCTCGACCTGCGCGACCGCCTGCTGTCGGACCTGTCGGGCTACGTGCAGGTCAGCACCATCGCGGCCGACGACGGCACGCTCGGCGTGTTCATCGGCGGCGGCCAGCGCCTGGTGCTCGGTGGCCAGGCGGCGCAGCTCGCCGTCGACACCGATCCGTACGACGCGACGCGCAGCGCGGTGTCGATCGTCGACACCGCCGGGCCGCGGCCGCTGTCGTCGTCGCTGCTGGGCGCCGGATCGCTCGGCGGCCTGCTGCGCTTCCAGGACGACGACCTGGTGCGCGCGCGCACGCTGCTCGGCCAGCTCGGTGCCGCGGTGGCCGGCACTGTGAACGGCCAGCAGGCGCTCGGGCTCGATCTGCGCGTGCCGCCGGGCAGCGGCGCGCCGCTGTTCGCGATCGGTGCGCCGCAGGCGCAGCCGGCGACCACCAACGCACGCGTCAGCCCCGGCGGCGCCTTCGTCTCCAACGTCACGTTGACGGTGACCGATCCGACGCAGCTGCAGGCCAGCGAGTACGCGCTGGCGCAAAGCGGCGGCGCGTGGCAGTTGACGCGCCTGGCCGACGGCTTCGCGCAGACGGTGGTCGACGGCTCGGTGGTCGACGGCTTTCGCATCGACCTCGGCACTCCGCCGCCGGCGGCGACCGACCGCTACCTGCTGCAACCGGTGACTTACGCCGCCAATTCGATGGCACGCGTGTTCGACGATCCGCGCGGCATCGCCGCCGCGTCGCCGGTGACCGCCACCGCCGCGGCTGCCAACACCGGCACCGGCGCGATCGCATCGCTCACCGTGGTGAGCCCGAGCGTCGATCCGACGCAGACCGCGACCATCGCCTTCACGTCGGGCACGGGCAACTACAACTGGGAGCTGCGCGACCGCACGACCAACGCGCTGCTCTCCAGCGGCAGCGGCACCTGGAGCGCCGGGCAGCCGATCGCGCTCAACGGTTTCGAGCTGCTGCTGTCGGGCGTGCCGGCTACCGGCGACACCTTCACGGTGGCGCAGACTGCGACTCCGGCTGCCAGCAACGGCAACGCGCTGGCGCTGGTGGTGCTGCGCGACGCCGTGCGGGTCGGCCGTGTGCCCGACGGCAGCGGCGGCCTCACCGGCGGCCTGGGCTTCACCGACGCCTGGGCGCAGGCGATGGCCGACATCGGCGTGCGCACGCAGGGCGCGCTGAGCGCGTCGAAGATCTCCACTCAGGTGGCCGATTCCGCCAAGCAGGCGCTGAGCAACCGCACCGGTGTCAACCTCGACGAGGAGGCGGCACGGCTGATGCAGTACCAGCAGGGCTACCAGGCGGCGGCCAAGGTGTTGCAGGTGGCGCAGACGCTGTTCGACACGCTGCTCGACGCTGCCGGGTAAATGAAGCCCCCACGCTCACTGCGTTCGCTGCCCCCCGAGGGGGCGCGGTCGGCTTGGGGCGGCCCGGCGCCGACCGAGCCCCCACGCCCACTGCGTTCGCTGCCCCCCGAGGGGGCGCGGTCGGCTTGGGGCGGCCCGGCGCCGACCGAGCGGTGCCGCCCTGATCGACCGAGGACTCCATGATGCGGATCTCCACTGCCAGCGCCTTCGACACCGGCATCGCCACGCTGCAGCAGCGCCAGGGCGACCTCAACGCCGCGCAGCAGCAACTGACCAGCGGCAAGCGCATCTCGCGCCTGTCGGACGACCCGGTGGCCGCGGCGCGTGCCGAGCGTGCGCGCGCGGCCCAGGCGCGCGCCGATGCCGACCAGCGCAGCATCGACGCCAGCCGCGCCATCGTCGCGCAGATCGAGTCGGCTTTCGGCGACGCGAGCGATCTGGTGCAGCAGGCGCGCGAGCTGCTGGTGGC
>DASURM010000107.1:0-2515 GCA_036280035.1 Burkholderiaceae bacterium
AGGTCTTTCCAGCGCCGTTCGCGCCGATCAGCGCGACGATCTGGTTCGTGCCCACTTCGAGGCTCACGCGGTCGAGCGCCTGCGCGTCGCCGTAGAACACCGAGAGGTCGCGCACCTTCAGCATCGCGTCCTGCTCAATGCAGTTCGGCCGTGCCGAGATAGCTCTCGAGCACCTTCGGATCGGTGGTGACCTCGGCCGGCGTGCCCGACGAGATGATGACCCCGTGGTGCAGCACGTAGACGCGCTGCGCCAGCGCCATCACCGCGCGCATCACGTGCTCGATCAGCAGGATGGTCACGTTTTGTTCGGCGACCAGACGCCTGAACGCGGTGACCATCTGGTCGGTCTCGGTCGGGCGCAGGCCGGCCATCACCTCGTCGAGCAGCAGCAGCGTCGGTTCGGTGGCCAGTGCGCGCGCGACTTCGAGCCGCTTGCGGTCGGGCAGCGTCAGCGCCGAGGCCGGGCGGCTGCGCTGCGGCCACATGTCGAGCCAGCGCAGCGCGCGCTCGGCGCGCGAGCGCGCCAGCGCAGCGTCGGCGGTGCCGCGAAAGCCGCCGACCATCGCGTTCTCGAGCACCGTCATGTCGGCGAACGGCTTGACGATCTGGAAGGTGCGGCCGATGCCCGCGGCGCAGACGCGGTCGGGGCGCATGCCCGCGATGCTCGCGCCGAGAAAGCGGATCGTGCCCTCGTCGGGCGCGAGCGCACCGGCCACCAGGTTGAACAGCGTCGTCTTGCCGGCACCGTTGGGCCCGATCAGCGCGACGATCTCGCCGCGCGCCACCGCGATCGAGGCGCGCGAGACCGCCCGCAGCCCGCGAAAGCTCTTCGAAACGCCAGCCACGTCGAGCATCGGGGCCGCGGCCGCGCGTGCCTCAGGCGCCGTCATCGCTGCCCGCCCCCCGGCGCTTGAACCCCAACCGCCCGGCGATCGCCGGCCAGATGCCGTTGGGCATGAACATGATCGCCAGGCCGAGCGCGATGCCGTAGAGGATCTGCTTGACGCCGGGAATCTCGTAGCCCGAGATCGTCAGCAATTCGTTGATGCCCTCCGACAGCACGGTGAGCACCGCCGCGCCCAGCACCGGCCCGAACAGCGTGCCGACGCCGCCGATGATCGGCGCGAGGATGATCTCGATCGAGCGGCCGATGTTGAAGATCTGCTCGGGGAACAGGTTGTTGTAGTAGAAAGCGAAGAACACGCCGGCCAGCGCCGTCATGCCGGCGGAGATCTGCAGCGCGTACATCTTGTACCGGAAGGTGTCGACCCCGGCGGCGCAGGCGGCCTCCTCGTTGTCGCGGATGGCGCGGAAGTAGAAGCCCAGCCGGCCGCGCAGCAGCCATGCCGACACCAGGAACCCGAGCACCGCCAGCGCCAGCGCCAGGTAATAGAACATCAGCGGGTGGCCGCGCAGGTGCACCAGGTCGACGCGGTCCTGCTGCACCACCTTGAGGAAGAAGCCGCCCGACGCGCCAACCCAGCCGAAGTGGTCGAAGCCGATGCGAGTGAACTCGGCGAACGCGATCGTCAGCAGCGCGAAATAGGTGCCGCCGATGCCGAAGCGAAACGCCAGCCAGCCGATCACCGACGCCGCGGCCACGCAGATGACCACTGCCGCCAGCATGCCGAGCCAAGGAATCACGCCGAAGTGCTGGAACAGCGCCGCCGCGGTGTAGGCGCCCAGGCCCACGAACAGCGCGTGGCCGAGCGAGAGCTGGCCGCAGAAGCCCATCGTGATGTTCCACGCCTGCCCGACGAACGCGAAGTACAGGATCAGGATCAGCACCGACAGCAAGTAGCGGTCGAGCGCGAGCGGCACCACCAGCAGCAGCGCCAGCAGCACCAGCAACCCGATGCGCGAGCGGTCCATCTACCTGCCCTTGTCTACTTGCCCTTGAACAGGCCTTGCGGCCTGAACGCCAGCACCAGGATCAGCAGCGCGAACGACAGCATGCTCTTGGCCGACGGTGTGATCAGCAGCCCGGCCACCGACTCCGACACGCCGATCAGCACGCCGCCGGCGAGCGCGCCGACCATCGAGCCGAGCCCGCCGATGATCACGATCACGAACGCCAGCAGCGTGTAGGCCGGCCCGGAGATCGGCGTCACGTCGACCAGCAACGTCAGCAGGCAGCCGGCCACGCCGACGCAGGCGGTGCCCAGCCCGAAGGTCAGCGCGTACAGGTGCTTGACGTCGAGCCCCACGATCTGGGCGCCGAGCAGGTTGTCGGCGCAGGCGCGGATCGCCTTGCCGAACGCGGTGTAGCGGAAGATCGCGAACAGCAGCGCGCACGCGAGCAACGCCACCACCGCGCAGATCACCCGCACCTTGTCGACCAGCAGTGGGCCGATCTGGTACGAGTCGAGCGCGTAGGAAACCTGCACGTTGCGCGCATCGGGCCCGAACGCGATCAGCAGCACGTTCACCAGCACCAGCGCCACCGCCAGCAGCAGGATGAACTGCGAGTGCTCGGGCCGGTCGATGAACGGGTTGACGATCGCGCGCTGCAGCA
>DASURM010000108.1:0-6542 GCA_036280035.1 Burkholderiaceae bacterium
CACCGGCGCGGCGCCGGTGCCGGTGCCGCCGCCCATGCCGGCGGTGATGAACACCATGTGCGCGCCGTCGAGCATCTCGCGCACGCGGCCTTCGGCCTCCTCGGCGGCGGCCTTGCCGCGCTCGGGCTTGCCGCCGGCGCCGAGCCCCGTGTCGCCGAGCTGGATCAGCGAGCGCGCCGCCGAGCGGTTGAGCGCCTGGGCGTCGGTGTTGGCGCAGATGAACTCGACGTTCTGAACGCCGCTCCTGAGCATGTGCTCGACGGCGTTGCCGCCGCCGCCGCCGACCCCAACCACCTTGATCAGGGTGCCTTGCGCGAATTCTTCGATCATTTCGATGGGCATGAAAGTTTCTCCTTGCGTTTGCAGTTGCCTGACATCGAAGCCTTGGCGCCAGCGGCTTCGCTTCTCCTGATACCGAGGTTTCGCCCGAACCCCCTCAATCGATCAAAAGTTGCCGACGATCCAGTCCCTGGCGCGACCGAACAGCGACTTCACCGAACCGCTTTGCGACGACGTCTTGTGCCCGCGCGAGCGGGCCAGGCGCGCCTCCTCGAGCAAGCCCATCACGGTGGCCGACCGCGGGTTGGCCACCATGTCGGAGAGCGCGCCCGAGTAAGTGGGCACGCCCTTGCGAACGGGCTTCAGGAAGATGTCTTCGCCGAGCTCGACCATGCCCGGCATCACCGCGGTGCCGCCGGTGACCACGATGCCCGAGGACAGCAGCTCCTCGTAGCCCGACTCGCGGATCACCTGGTGCACCAGCGAGAAGATCTCCTCGACGCGCGGCTCGATCACGCCGGCCAGCGCCTGGCGGCTGAGCATGCGCGGCGCGCGGTCGCCGAGCCCCGGCACCTCGAGCTGTGCCGCCGGGTCGGCCAGCAGTTGCTTGGCCACGCCGTGCTCGACCTTGATCTCCTCGGCGTCCTTGGTCGGCGTGCGCAGCGCCATCGCGATGTCGCTGGTGATCAGGTCGCCGGCGATCGGAATCACCGCGGTGTGGCGGATCGAGCCGTCGGTGAAGATCGCGACGTCGGTGGTGCCGGCGCCGATGTCGACCAGCGCGACGCCCAAGTCCTTCTCGTCGGCGCTGAGCACCGCCAGCGACGAGGCGCTCGGGTTGAGCACGAGCTGCTCGACCTCGAGCCCGCAGCGGCGCACGCACTTGAGGATGTTCTCGGCCGCGCTCTGCGCGCCGGTGACGATGTGCACCTTCACCTCGAGGCGGTTGCCGCTCATGCCGATCGGCTCCTTGACCTCGTGGCCGTCGATCACGAACTCCTGCGGCTCCACCAGCAACAGCCGCTGGTCGTTGGGGATGTTGATCGCCTTGGCGGTCTCGACGACGCGGCCGACGTCCACCGGCGTCACCTCGCGGTTGTCGCGCACGATCACCATGCCCGAGCTGTTCTGACCGCGGATGTGGCTGCCGGTGATGCCGGTCAGCACGCGCTCGATCTTGCAGGCGGCCATCATCTCGGCCTCCTTCAGCGCGTGCTGGATGCTCTGCACGGTGGCGTCGATGTTGACCACCACGCCGCGCTTCAGGCCGTGCGAGGCCGACACGCCGAGGCCGGCCAGCCGCATCTCGCCTTCGCTCAGCATCTCGGCGACGACGCACATCACCTTGGCGGTGCCGATGTCGAGGCCGACGATCAGATCCTTGTATTCCTTGGCCATCTGCGGTGTCCTTGGGGCTTCGCTCTCTCTGGTCCTGTGCTCGCCTAGCGACGCGACGCGCCGGCCGTGGTGGTGGTGACGCCCTTCAGGCGCACCGCATAGCCGTCGGCATGCCGCAGGTCGGCCGTCAGCAGCGGGCGCTGGTAGGTCGCCGTTACCTGCGGCAGCGTGCGGGCGAAGCGCGCGGCGCGCGCGGCCACCGCCTCGGGCTCGCCGCGACCCAGCTCGATCACCACGCCGTTGGCCAGGGTGGCGCGCCACGACCCGTGGCCGCTCAGCCGCAGCGTCTCGATCGGGCTGCCCAGCGATTGCAGTGCCGGCACCAGCGCGCGCTGCATCGCCAGCACGCGCGCGGCGCTGCCGGCGGGCCCCACGAGGCGCGGCAACGCGTCGTCCTCGACTTCGCCCAGGTTGGCCTCGAACACTTCGCCGAAGGTGTTGACGAGCGCTTCGCTGCTGGTGTCGAAGTTCCACAGCGCGGCCACGCGGTGCTCCTCGAGCCGCACCGCCAGCCGATCGGGCCACACCCGCCGAACGGTGGCGCGGCGCACCCACGGCACCGACTCGAAGGCGTCGCGCGCATGCGCGAGGTCGAGCGACAGGAAGCTGCCGGCGAGCCTGGGCATCACGGCGGCGCGCAGGGTCTGCGGCGTGTTGTGCGTGAGGTCGCCTTCGATCGTGATGCCGCGCAGCGCGAACATCGGCAGCCGCGCCAGCCACCACATCGCGGCGGCCACGGCCGCGAACGCCAGCAGAGTCAACAGCGCATTGGCGCTGACCTGCGCGAGCCGCACGTCGAACGGCAGCACGGCGGGGGCGGCGGTGCGGGCCATCGCCTCAGGCTCCAGGTGCCGCCGGTGTGGCGGGCGGGGGCGGCGCGTCGAGCTGCGAGGCGGTGGGCGGCGCGTCGAGCCGCGTGGCCGTGGGCGGCGCGTCGAGCCGCGCCGAAGCCAGCAACAGCAGGCACAACTGCTCGTACGGGATGCCCGCGGCCTTGGCCGACATCGGCACCAGCGAGTGCCCGGTCATGCCGGGCGAGGTGTTCATCTCGAGCAGGAACGGCTTGCGGTCGGCGGCGCGCACCATCAGATCGGCACGGCCCCAGCCGCGACACTCGAGCGCGCGGTACGCGGCCAGCACGATGCGTTGGATCTCGGCCTCTTCTGCGGCCGGCAGGCCACTGGGCACGTGGTAGTGCACCTCGTCGGTGAAGTACTTGTTCTGGTAGTCGTACTTGCCTTCGGGTGCGGCGATTCGCACCACCGGCAGCGCGCGCGCGCTCGCGCCCTCGCCGAGCACCGGGCAGGTGACCTCGATGCCGTCGATGAACTCCTCGCACAGCACATCGGGGTCGTAGCGCGCGGCGAGCGCCACCGCGTCTTGCATCTGCGAGTACCCGAGCACCTTGGTGACGCCGATCGACGAGCCTTCGCGCGGCGGCTTGACGATCAGCGGCAGGCCCAGTTCGTCGGGCACGGTGCGCATGCGCTGCAGCGTCTGCTCCCCGGGCCCGAGGCGGCACCAGCGCGGTGTCGGCAGCCCCTCGGCCAACCAGACGCGCTTGGTCATCACCTTGTCGAGCGCGATCGCCGAGGCCATCACGCCCGAGCCGGTGTACGGGATGCCGAGCAGTTCGAGCGCGCCCTGCACGGTGCCGTCTTCGCCGTGGCGGCCGTGCAGCGCGATGAAGCAGCGCGCGAAGCGCTCGCGCCGCAGTTCGGCGAGAGCGCGATCTCGCGGATCGAACGCGTACGCGTCGACACCCACCGAGCGCAGCGCGGCCAGCACGCCGTTGCCCGACAGCAGCGAGATCTCGCGCTCGGCCGACGTGCCGCCCATCAGCACCGCGGTCTTGCCGAGCGCGCGCGGATCGATCGCCGGCACGTCGGCCTCGGCCTTCGCCGTCGAGCGGCGCCGCGTCATGCCTCACCCCCGCCTTGCAGCCGCTCGACCACCTGCGCCGGCACCGCGCCGATCGAGCCGGCGCCCATCGCGATCACCACGTCGCCGTCGCGCGCGTGCTCGACGATCGCCTGCGGCAGCTCGCCGACCTCGTCGACGAACAGCGGGTCGACCTGGCCGGCCACGCGCAGCGCGCGTGCCAGCGAGCGGCCGTCGGCGGCGACGATCGGCGGCTCGCCGGCCGGGTAGACCTCGGTCAGCAGCACCGCGTCGGCGCGGCCGAGCACCTTGACGAAATCCTCGAAGCAGTCGCGCGTGCGCGTGTAGCGGTGCGGCTGGAACGCCAGCACCACGCGCTGGCCCGGGAACGCGCCGCGCGCGGCGTCGAGCACGGCCGCCATCTCGACCGGGTGGTGGCCGTAGTCGTCGATCAAGGTGAAGCGGCCGCCGTCGCGCGCCGGCAACTCGCCCCAGCGCTGGAAGCGCCGCCCGACGCCGGAGAACTGTGCCAGCGCCTTGACCACCGGCGCGTCGGGCAACTCGAGTTCGGCGGCCACCGCGATCGCCGCCAGCGCGTTGCGCACGTTGTGCACGCCGGCCAGATTGAGCCGGATGTCGAGCACCGGCATCGCCGCGCCGTTACGCCGCTCGCAGCGGAAGTGCATGCGCCCGCCCGGCAGCGCGATCACCTCGGTGGCGCGCACGTGCATGTCGGGCCCGAGGCCGTAGCGGACCACCGGCCGCGAGATGGCGTCGGCGATCGCGCGCACGCCCGGGTCGTCGCCGCAGACAATTGCCGCGCCGTAGAACGGCATGCGGTGCAGGAACTCGACGAACGCCTGGCGCAAGCGGCCGACGTCGTGGCCGTAGGTCTCCATGTGGTCGGCGTCGATGTTGGTGACCACGGCGAGGATCGGGTTGAGGTTGAGGAACGACGCGTCGCTCTCGTCGGCCTCGACGACGATGTAGTCGCCGGCGCCGAGCCGCGAGTGCGTGCCGGCGCTGTTGAGCCGCCCGCCGATCACGAACGTCGGGTCGACGCCGGCCTCGGCGAGCACGCTGGTCACCAGCGACGTGGTGGTCGTCTTGCCGTGGGTGCCGGCGATCGCGATTCCCTGCTTCAGCCGCATCAGCTCGGCCAGCATCACCGCGCGCGGCACCACCGGCACGTGCACGGCGCGCGCAGCCCGCACCTCGGGGTTGTCGTCCTTCACCGCCGACGAGGCGACCACCGCCTCGGCGCCCGCGATCTGCGGCGCCGCATGGCCGATGAACACGCGCACGCCGAGGGCGCTCAGCCGCTCGGTGGTGGCGCTGGCCGCCTGGTCGGACCCCGACACCGTGTAGCCGAGATTGTGCAGGATCTCGGCGATGCCGCTCATGCCGGCGCCGCCGACGCCGATGAAGTGGATGTGCTTGACCGCGTGCTTCATGCGCGATCTCCGCCGCCAGCGAGCCACTTCATCGGCCCTCGTCGATGCGCGATGAAGTGGGCGCTGTGCTTGACCGCGTGTTTCATGCGCGGCCTCCGACCAACTTCTCGATCGCGTCGGCCACGCGCGCCGCGGCCTGCGGCCGCGCCAGCAGCCGCGCGCGTTCGGCCATGCCGCGCAGCGCGTCGCGCTCCAGCGTCGACAGCAGCGTGGCCAGCGATTCGGGCGACAGCTCGGCCTGCGGCAGGTGGTGCGCGGCGCCGCGCTGCGCCATCCAG
This sequence comes from Burkholderiaceae bacterium, assembly GCA_036280035.1. Classification (GTDB taxonomy): domain Bacteria; phylum Pseudomonadota; class Gammaproteobacteria; order Burkholderiales; family Burkholderiaceae_C; genus JAEUPI01. Next base: position 5,291 of record DASURM010000108.1, read on the forward strand.
ACCGCGTTGTCGCGCTGGTGCGAGGTGGTGCTGACGATCAGCGGCACCAGCACGCTGGCTACGCCGGCGGCGCACAGTTCGCTGACCGTGACCGCGCCGGCGCGGCAGACGATCACGTCGCACGCCGCCAGCCGTGCCGGCATGTCGTCGATGAACGGCACGACTTCGGCCGGCACTCGCAGCGTGGCGTAGGTGGCGCGCACCGACTCCAGATGCGCGAGGCCGCACTGGTGCACCACCAGCGGCCGGCGTTCGGCGGGCATGCGCGCCAGCGCCGCAGGCACCGTCTCGTTTAGCACCTTGGCGCCGAGGCTGCCGCCGACCACCAGCAGCGACAGCGGCCCGCTGCGGCCCTCGAAACGATCGGCCGGTGCCGGCAGGTTCTCGATCTCGGCGCGCACCGGGTTGCCGGTGACGAGCGCATGCTTGGTCTTCTCGGCGGCGGGACCATCGAAGCCGAACGCCACCGCATCGGCCACCGGCAGCAACGAGCGCGTCGACAGCAGCAGCGACGCGTCGGCGTTCACCAGCACCAGCGGCTTGCCGAGCAGCGACGCCATCAGTCCGCCAGGGAAGCAGACGTAGCCGCCCATGCCGAGCACGGCGCTGGCGCTGCGCGCGCGCAGGATGCGCAGGCAATCCCAGAACGCCTTCAGCATGCGCACGCCGCCGGTCAGCGCGCCGAGCACGCCCTTGCCGCGCAGGCCGGCGAAGCCGATGGCATCGATGGCGATGCCCGACGGCGGCACCAGGCGGTTCTCCATGCCGCTCTTGGTGCCGAGCCAGCTCACGCTCCAGCCGCGGCGCTGCACTTCGCGCGCCACCGCGAGGCCGGGGAAGACGTGGCCCCCGGTGCCGGCGGCCATCACGACGAGGTGGCGTTGCGTGGTCGCGCGGCTCATGCGCGCCCCCCTCGCATCAACTGCCGATTCTCGGAATCGACCCGCACCACGATCGCCAAGGCGATCAGGTTCATCAGCAACGCCGAACCACCAAAACTCAACAGTGGCGTGGTCAGGCCCTTGGTCGGCAGCGCGCCCAGGTTGACGCCGATGCTGATGAAGGCCTGGCCGCCGATCCAGATGCCGATGCCCTGGCACATCAGGCCGGCGAACACGCGGTCGAGCGCGATCGCCTGGCGGCCGATCACGAAGATGCGCCGCGTCATCCAGAAGAAGGCGGCGATGATGATCGCGACGGCGACGAAGCCGAGTTCCTCGCCGACCACCGCGAGCAGGAAGTCGGTGTGCGC
>DASURM010000109.1:0-11478 GCA_036280035.1 Burkholderiaceae bacterium
GCAGCACCTGACGCGCTTCACGCGGCTGGCCGACCGCCTGTTCCCGCACGTGCAGGAGCCGATGCTCGGGTTCGATCCGGCGATCGTGTTCTGCATCGCGGCCGACCGCAACGGCTACATCGCCTGCCACAACCAGAAGTACAGCCACCCGCAACGCGCGGGCGATGTGGCGTGGAACACCGCCAACTGCCGCAACCGCCGCATCTTCGACGACCGCACGGGCCTGGCGTCGGCGCGCAACCGCAAGCCCTTCCTGCTGCAGACCTACCGCCGCGACATGGGCGGCGGGACCTTCGTGCTGCTGAAGGAGGCTGCCGCGCCGATCGACGTGAACGGCCGCCACTGGGGCGGCCTGCGGCTGGCCTACAAGTTCTAAGCGGAGAAGAATCGCTGGCGCGATTCTTCAGCGCACTCAAGCCGCGAATTCTTTCGGCGGCGCGATCGTCGAATCGAGCGGCTGCGGCTGCGACACCTCGGGCAGCGCGCCGGTCACCGTGTTGGCCGCGGCCTCGCGCGGCCCCAGGCTGAACTCGAAACAGGCGCCGCGGCCGAGGTCGCCGATGGCGCGGATCGCGCCGCCGTGGCGCTGGATGATTCGCTGCACGATCGTCAGACCGATGCCGGTGCCCTGGAAGTCGCTTTCGTCGTGCAGGCGATTGAACGGCTGGAACAAGCGCGACGCGCGGCTGGCGTCGAAACCCGCGCCGTTGTCGCGCACCTGGTAGACGAGCTGGCCGTCGGCTCCGAGCACGCCGCACAGCGCGACCACCGGGTCGCTCGTGCGGCGAGTGAACTTGGCGGCATTGCCCAGCAGGTTGGCCAGCACGATGCGCATCTGCGATTCGCTGGCCCACGCGTGCAAGCCTGGCTCGATCTGCCAGCGCACGGGCGCCAGCCGTTCCACCGGCGGCAGGCCGGCGATCACCTCGTCGGCGAGCTGGCTCAGGTTGACCGGCGCGCGCTCGATCGCCTCGCTCGAGCTGCGCGCCAGCGCAAGCAGCGCCTCCAGCGTGGTGAGCATCTCCTGGGTCGCGCGCACCTGCAGATCGAGCAGCTCGCCGGCCTCGCCGTGCTGGGCGTCGCCCAGGCGGCGCCGCAGCAGCTCGGCCAGGCCCTGCACGTGGCCGATCGGCGTGCGCAGCTCGTGCGCCAGGTGGCGCGCGAAGGCTTCGAGGTCGCGGTTGGCGAGTTCGAGTTCGCGCGTGCGTGCGGCCACCGCCGACTGCAGCTGGCGGTTGTGCACGATCAGCATCTGCTCGGCCTTCTTGCGCAGCGTGACGTCGCGGCCGACGCCGTGGTAGCCGAGGAAGCGGCCCTCGCCGTCGAAGCGCGGTGCGCCGCTGACCGACACCCACATCGGCGTGCCGTCGCCGCGCGCGATCTGGTACTCGAGCGCGTGGAACGGCCGCCCGGCTTCGAGGTCGGCGCGGTGCGCGCGCCACTGCGCGTCGGTGAGCGCGTGCGGATGCAGCTCCCAGCGGGTGCGGCCTTCGGACAGCGTGGCCAAATCGCCCAGGCGACGACGCATCTCGTCGTCGGGGCGAACGAAGCGGTGCTCGGTGTCGGTGGCCCAGTACCAGTCGGCCGACAACCCCGCCAGCACCGCGTAGCGCTGCTCGTTGGCCTGCATGCGGTGAAGCGAATCCTTGTACACCGTGATGTCGTGGCCCACGCCCTCGAAGCCGGCGAAACGGCCGTCGCGGTGGTAGCGCGGCCGGGCCGCCAGCGAGACCCAGCCGCGCGCGCGGCCACCGAGACCGTCGACCTCGAGTTCGAGGTCGCGGAAGCCCTCCTGCCGCTCGAGCATCTGGTTGAATGCCGCCCAGCCGCCGCCCGGCGGCTGCATGAATCCGAGTTCGTCGTGACGGCGACCGAGCACGTCACCGAGCGCGCGGCCCGCGGGCTTGACCAGCGGCGCATCGGCCGACAGCGACGACAGTCGATGGTGCTCGTCGGTCTCCCAGTACCACTCGCGCGACAGCTCGACGCGGGCCAACCAGCGGCGCTCCTGCTCGCCCATCACGCCCTCGACCTGATTGGCCAGTTCGCCGAAGGCCGAGGGCTCGGCCGGCGGCATGTCGCGCATGCGCTCGACGGCCGCGCGCCAGGCGCCGCGCTGCAGCTCGCGCGCGGTGCGGCGCAGGGTGTCGGCGGCCAGGCGCCGCGCGCGCATCTGCACCAGCACCAGGCCGAGCAGCGCGCCGAATGCCAGCGCCGCCGGGAACAGCACGATCAGCAGTTGCGTCTGCACGCGTTCCGGCGGCGCGGCGCCGGCCAGCAGCGGCACCAGCGCGGCCAGCGCAAAGGCGGTGGTCACACCGGCCAGCAGCGAAAGCACGAGCGTGAACTGCTTGAGCCGCTGCGCGGTGGCGCGGCGCACCGAGTCGGCCGGCGAGGTGTGCGGCCACGGCATCGTCTCGACCGTCGAAGGCGAGCCCTGCGTGGTCGAGCGGACAGCGGGGCGAGACGATCGCGGAGGGCCAGACGTGCGCGGCGGGCGCGAGGAGAATCGGGTCGGTCTGCTCTCTGAAGCCACCGCGAGTCCTGAGTACCAAGTGGTCGGCAGACGCTGTCGCGCGCTCCGTCCCTACGGTTGCGATTGTCACATGCTGGCACAGCCCCACACGATCGGCAATCGAGCGTAGCCCCAGCAAGTGCGCGCAACACCCCAACTGCGGCATCGGCGAGACAACCGTCGTTGCGCCGGCTTGGGGCCGGCTTCGCGCTCAGGCCTGCAGGGCCGAGGTGCTGCCGCGGCGTGGCTGCGCGGTGCCGCTGTGCGAATACAGCATGGCGTTCGAGTCGGGCATCAGCACGTCGATCGCGCGGTCCAGGCCCGTGGCGGCGCGCGCGATGGCGTCGCGCTGCGCGGCCACTTGCGCGCCAACCATGCCGAGCCGCTGTCGCAAGGTCGACGGCACCACGCCGCTGCGCGCCGCGACGGCGAAACCCTCGACCGCGCGCGGCAGCGCCTGGTGCAGCGCCGCCGCATGCTCTTCGATGCCCGGCATGTCGCGTGCGCCGAGCGCGGTCTGCAAGCCGTCGAGATGTTGCTCGACGCGCAGCAGCGCAGCATCGAGGTCGGCGCCGCCCGCCACCGCGGGCGCTACCGCATCGCCGTGCTGTACCGCGTGCGCCGGCATGCGTTACTGCTGGCCGCGATCGAGCAGTTCGCGCGCGTTGGCCAGCAGCTTGTCGGCGATGGCCTGCGGGTCGATGCGGAACTGGCCGTCGCGGATCGCGCGGGTCAGGCGCTCGACCTTCTGCGCGTCGAACGAGCCATCGGCCAGGCCGCTGGCGATCACGCTGGCGGCGGCCGACAGCTCCACCTTGGCGCTGGGCTCGGGGCTCGTCGACGAGGCTGCCGCCTCGCCGGCGGGCTTGCGCTGGGCACCGGCGGGTGCCGGCGGGAGCTTGTTCTCGAGCGGACCGATCTTCATCATGGACTCCGCGCAGTGCCGCGACGCACCGCTGTGATGACAGGGGTATCGGACGCGCCGGCGCCGACTTTAGCCCCGGCTGCGTGACCGGCGGCCGAGCCCCGCGATCCGGGGGCCATCGAGCGACCCCAGCGCCGGATCACAACGAAACCTCGACGCGGCGCGCGGCGGTGGCGCGGCCGCTGACGATTCGACCGCCGTCGACGCGCACCTTGGCGCTGCGGCCCTCGACGCCGGCACTGAGGGCCTGGCCCGAGGTGCTGACCGCGAAGCCGGCTCCGACCGTGACCACGCGCACGATGTCGCCGGCGGCGAACCACTGGCGCGCTTTCAGATCGACCTCGCGCACCGCCTGCCCCGGGCGCAACGCACGCGTCAGCGTACGGCCGACCGCGGCCTCGAACTGCCGGATCACCGGGCTGGCGTCGGCGGCGAGATCGATCTCGTCGAGCTGCAGGTGGGCGGCCTGCAGCGTGGTGCCCGGCGGCAGGGCCTGCGTCGCGGCCCAGCCCTTGGCGAACACCTTCACGGTGATGGGCACGAACACGTTCCAGCGCGCACCCTCGTCGCAGCGCAGCCCGACGTGCGTGCGGCCCCACAGGCGCGCGCCGCCGGGCAGGTACGGCGTGATGCGCGCGCACGGCGCGAGCTTCAGCCGCGGATCGAGACTGCCGACCTCGACCTCGACGCGCGCGCCGGCGGGGAGGGGCGCGCGGCCGGCGAGTTCGCGGACGTCGACCTGCCACGAGTCGGCGCCGTACGCGGCCGCGCCGCAACTCAGCCAGAGCGCGGCGGCGAGCAGCGACAGCGCGCGCGCCAGCCAGGGGTGAACCGACTTCTCCACGGAGCGCATGGTCGCTTTTCGGGCGGCCGGCCAGTGGCCTGAAATGGCCGGCGATGCGCCGTCTTTTCGCGCTTAGGCCGGCTGCTGGGCTGCCCACAATGGATTCGCGCCGTGCCTTGCGGGCGTGACATGCATCACGCAACGAGGACGGCGACAGGCGCATTGCCGGGCAGCCGGCGGCGCGCACGAAAGGATGGGTCGATGCAACGCCTTACCGATGCGCTCGATTTCCAGGCCAAGGCCCTGGAGCTGCGCGCCGAACGCCAGCGCCTGATCGCCAGCAACATCGCCAACGCCGACACTCCGGGCTACCTGGCGCGCGACATGGACTTCGCGCGCGCGCTGCGCGAGGCCAGCGGCCAGGCGCAGGCGGTGGCACCGGCGGCCACGCAGGCGGGCCACCTGGCGCTCGCTGGCGGCGCCCGTGCCGAGGCGCAACTGCTGTACACGCGGCCCCCGCAGGACAACCTCGACCACAACAGCGTCGACATGGATCGCGAGCGCGCCGCGTTCGCCGACAACACGGTGAAGTACGAGGCCACGCTGCGCTTCATCAATGCGCAGGCGCGCACGCTGCTCGATGCGATGAAGGGCCCTAACCAGGCATGACCGACCGGAGTTGAACCATGAGCCTGTTCCAGATTTTCGACGTCGCCGGCAGCGCCACCAGCGCGCAGAGCCAGCGGCTCAACGTGGTGGCCTCCAACCTGGCCAATGCCGACACGGTGGCCGGCCCCGACGGCGGGGCCTACAAGGCGCGCCAGGTGGTGTTCCAGACCCAGCTGATGGGCGAGGTCACCGGCACCGCCGGCGCCGCAGGCGCGGCGGGCGTGCGCGTCAGCACGATCGCCGAGGACGAGACGCCGGGCCGCCGCGTGCACGACCCCAGCCACCCGGCCGCCGATGCGCAGGGCTACGTCACCTACAGCAACGTCAATGCGGTCGAGGAGATGGTCAACATGATCTCGGCGTCGCGCTCGTACCAGAACAACGTCGAGGTGATGAACACCGCCAAGACCCTGCTGCTGAAGACGCTGCAGCTCGGCCAGTGAGCTGACGCATGACCACCACGGCCGTCCTGAGCACGAGCGGCGCCACCACGGCGGCAGCGCTCGGCGGCGCCAACGGCGCCAACACCGAAGACCGCTTCCTCAAGCTGCTGGTGGCGCAGATGCGCAACCAGGATCCGCTCAACCCGATGGACAACGCGCAGGTCACCAGCCAGATGGCGCAGATCCAGACGGTCAGCGGCATCGACAAGCTCAACACCACGGTGCAGGGCCTGAACGCGCAGTTCGCGCAACTGCAGGCGCTGAGCGGCGCCGCGCTGGTCGGCCGCGACGTGCTGATCGAAGGCAACCGCCTGATCGCCGAGGGCGGCAGCGGCCACGGCGGCTTCGAGCTGGCCTCGCAGGCCGACCATGTGAAGCTGGAAGTGCTCGACGCCAGCGGCCGCGTGATCGACACGAGCGACCTCGGCGCGATGGCCAGCGGCCGCCACAGTTTCGACTGGACGCCACCGGCCGGTGTCGACGCCGCGAGCGCCGCGCGCTTTCGCATCGCCGCCACGCTCGGCACCACGGCGGTCAACGCCACCACTTTCACGCGCGACCGCGTCGACGCGGTGAGCGTCGGGCCCACCGGCCTGATGCTCGAGCTGGCCCACTTCGGCCCGCTGACCTACGACCAGGTCAAGGCATTCGACTGATTCCGCAATTCCCTGCGCGCTTCCGAAAGGAGCATCCATGAGCTTCCAGCAAGGTCTGTCCGGCCTCAACGCCACCGCCAAGAGCCTCGAGGTGATCGGCAACAACATCGCCAACGCATCGACCTACGGCGCGAAGGCGTCGCGCGCCGAGTTCGCAGACGTCTACGCGGCCGCGCTCAACGGCGCCGGCACCAACACGATCGGCATCGGCGTCAACCTGTCGGCGGTGTCGCAGCAGTTCACGCAGGGCAACATCCTGACCACCGAGAACCCGATGGATCTGGCGATCAACGGCGCCGGCTTCTTCCAGGTGACCGACGGCAACAGCCCGATCGTCTACTCGCGCAACGGCCAGTTCAAGATCGACCGCGACGGCTACATCGTCAACAACGAGTTGAAGCGGCTGCTCGGCTACCCCGCCAACGGCAGCGGCATCATCCAGCCGGGCGCGGCAACGTCGCTGCAGCTGCCGACGCAGGGCATCAACCCGCAGGTGACGACGCAGATCGACATGGAGTTCAACCTCGATTCGCGGCTGGCGGTCACGGCGCCGACGAGCGGCCCGGCGATCGACTACACCGACCCCACCACGTACAACAACGCCACCTCGATGTCGGTCTACGACGACCGCGGCACCGACGTCGCGGTGACCTACTACTTCCAGAAGTCGGGTGCCGACACCTGGAACGTGTTCATGACGGCCAACGGCGTCACGGTGGGCGGCACCACCGCCGCGCCGCTGCCGGTGACGACGATCACGTTCCCTCCCAACGGCTCGGCGCCGACGTCCCCTGCCGGCGCGGTCGCCGTCAACATTCCGGCGTCGACCAACGCCGCTGGCGCCGCGACGCTGGCGATCCCGGGCGTGCAGCTCGACCTGACGAACTCCACCCACTACGGCACCGGCTTCGGCGTCACCAACATGACGCAGGACGGCTTCGCGCCGGGCCAGCTCAGCAGCATCAGCATCGAGAGCAACGGCATCGTGATGGCGCGCTACTCCAACGGCCAGTCGCGCCCGGCCGGGCAGATCGAAGTCGCCACCTTCCGCAACCCGCAGGGCCTGCAGCCGCTGGGCGGCAACGTCTGGGGCCGCACCTTCTCGTCGGGCGACCCGGTGCTCGGCACGCCGGGCAACGGCAACCTCGGCGTGCTGCAGGCCGGCGCGCTCGAGGAGAGCAACGTCGACCTCACCGCCGAACTGGTGAACATGATCACCGCGCAGCGCATCTACCAGGCCAACGCGCAGACGATCAAGACGGTCGACCAGATCATGCAGACCCTCGTCAACATGAGATGACGGTCCGTCCCCGTCGAGCGTTGGGCGCTGATCCGTCTGCCGATCCGGAGCCGCTATGGACCGCATGATCTACCTGTCGATGGCCGGTGCGAAGGCGTCGATGCAGCGCCAGGACGCGCTGGCACACAACCTGGCCAACGCCTCGACGCCGGGCTTTCGCGCCGAGATGACGGCCTTCCGCGCGGTGCCGGTGCGCGGCGACGGCGCCAGCACGCGCGTCTACGCGCTGGAGTCGACGCCGGGCTACGACGCCGAGCCCGGCGCCGTGCAGCCCACCGGCCGCAACCTCGACATCGCGCTCAAGGGCAACGCCTGGTTGGCCGTGCAGGGGCTCGACGGCACCGAGGCCTACACACGCGGCGGCGCGCTCGACGTCAACAACGAGGGCGTGCTGGTCACCAAGACCGGCCTCACCGTGATGGGCGACGGCGGCCCGGTCACGATACCCGCCAACGCGCAGGTGCAGATCGCGCCCGACGGCACGATCAGCGCCGCGGTCGGCAACGCGAAGCCGCAGTCGGTGGGCAAGCTCAAGCTGGTGACGCCCGAGGCGCCGCTGCAGCGCGGCGAGGACGGCTTGTTCCGCGCCGCCGCAGGCGATCTGAGCGCCGACCCCAACGCCCGGCTGCAGGACGGTGCGCTAGAGGGCAGCAACGTCAGCGCGGTCGAGACGATGATCGCGATGATCGCGGCATCGCGCCAGTTCGAGCAGCAGATGAAGATGGTGCACGCCGCGCAGGAGAAGGAGCAGTCGGCGACCAAGCTGTTGTCCAACAGCTGACCCCGGGCCGAATGCCGTGCCGCGCCACGGTGCGCGGAGCGCCCCTGCTGTTGCGCTCGCAGCGCGCGGCCGCGGCAGTGGCCGCGAGATGGGTGGCGGAGGCAGCCCTTATCGCGTCATCGCCGGCCTCGAGCGCGCGGATCATCGCCCCAGACTCTCGCGGAGGTGCTCGTCATGATGCGTTCGCTCTGGATCAGCAAGACCGGCATGGAGGCCCAGCAGACGCAGCTGGACACCATCGCGCACAACCTGGCCAACGTCGGCACCAACGGCTTCAAGCGCGGCCACGCGGTGTTCGAGGATCTGATCTATCAGAACCTGCGCCAGGCCGGCGCCAACAGCTCCGAGCAGACGCAGCTGCCCACCGGTCTGCAGGTGGGCCTGGGCGTGCGGCCGGTGGCGCTGACGCGCAATTTCTCGCAGGGCAACCTGCAGCAGACGGGCAACACCCTCGACCTGGCGATCAAGGGCAACGGCTTCTTCCAGATCCAGATGCCCGACGGCACGTTGGCCTATTCGCGCGACGGCGCCTTCCAGGTCAACTCGCAGGGCCAGCTCGTCACCAACAACGGCTTCGTCGTGCAACCGGGCATCACGATCCCGGCCAATGCCTCCAGCGTGACCATCGCCGCCGACGGCACCGTCGGCGTGCTGCTGCCGCAGCAGTCGACGCCGACCTCGGTGGGGCAGCTGCAACTGGCGACGTTTCCCAATCCCGCCGGCCTCGAGCCCAAGGGCCAGAACCTGTTCACCGAAACGGCGGCCTCGGGCACGCCCAACACCGCCAACCCGGCCAGCGACGGCTTCGGCTCGCTGGCGCAGGGCTATGTCGAGACCAGCAATGTCAACGTGGTCGAGGAGCTGGTGGCGATGATCCAGACGCAGCGCGCGTACGAGATCAACTCCAAGGCCATCCAAACCTCCGACCAGATGCTGCAGCGTCTGGGGCAGCTGTGAGCCCACCCCCGAAGCGGCCTAGCGGCCGCCTCCCCCTCAAGGGGGCAACACCAGCGGCCCGGCAAAGCCGGTTCCGCGGTGTTCGCTTGTGCATGTTGGGTCTGCTGTTGGCGCAGTGTTGGTTGTTTTCCGCCTGCGGTCTGCTCGAGCAGGCGCAACGCGTGCCGCCGGTGGATGTGCTCGACGCCAAGGGGGTCGAGCCGGCGCAGATGGTGGAGCCGGCGCACAGCAACGGCGCGATCTTCCAGGGCGACCGCTACCGGCCGCTGTTCGAGGACCATCGCGCGCGGCTGGTCGGCGACACGATCACGGTGCTGATCACCGAGAAGGTGAGCGCGACGCAGAAGTCCACCAGCACGCTCAACCGCGAGGGCACGCTCGAGGCGGGCATCACCGCGGTGCCGTTGGCCAGCCCCAACTCGTTCAACCGCGCGCGCGCCGAGGCCACGCACAAGAACGACTTCACCGGCAAGGGCACCACCGAGAACAGCAACGACTTCTCCGGCACCATCACCGCGACGGTGGTGCGGGTGCTGCCCAACGGCCACCTGATCGTCGCCGGCGAGAAACAGATCGGCGTCAACGCCAACGTCGACGTGCTGCGCTTCTCCGGCCAGGTGGATCCGCGCGCGATCGCCCCGGGCAACAGCGTGCCTTCGACGTCGATCGCCAACGTGCGCATCGAGCAGCGCGGCCGCGGCCAGCAGGCCGAGGCGCAGTCGATGGGCTGGCTGGCGCGCTTCTTCCTGAGCTTGTGGCCGGTATGAAGGCCCCCCCCCGTTGCGCCTTCGGCGCTTCCCCCCCAGGGGGGCGGCGCTGGCGGACCGGCGGAGCCGGATCCGCGGCGCCCACTTGGGGACGCGCCGCTGGAGCGGCGCGAGCCCTGGGGGCGCGCGCGCTTTCGCATGGCGCCATGGTGTTGCTCGCCGCGTTTGCGCTGGGCATGCCAGTGCACGCCGCGCGCATCAAGGAAGTTGCTTCGGTGCAGGGCGTGCGTCCAAACCAGCTCACCGGCTACGGCCTCGTCGTCGGGCTCGACGGCACCGGCGACCAGTCGACGCAGGCGCCGTTCACGACGCAGAGCATCATCGCGATGCTGCAGCAGATGGGCGTCAGCCTGCCCAGCGGCACGCAGATGCAGCTGCGCAACGTGGCCGCGGTGATGGTCACCGCCGAGCTGCCCGCGTTCGCGCAGCCGGGCCAGCGCATCGACATCAACGTGTCGTCGATCGCCAACGCCAAGAGCCTGCGCGGCGGCACGCTGATCGCCACGCCGCTCAAGGGCACCGATGGCGTGATCTATGGCATGGCGCAGGGCAACCTGATCGTCGGTGGTGCGGGGGCAGCCGCCGGTGGGTCGAGCGTGCAGATCAATCACCTGCTGGCCGGCCGCGTGCCGCAGGGCGCGACCGTCGAGCGCGCGGTGCCCACGCCGCTGCAGCAGGGCGACTGGCTTCAGCTCGATCTGAATGCCACCGACTTCGCCACCGCGCGCGAAGTGGCCCGCACGATCAACGCCGCCAAGGGCGACGGCACCGCGCAGGCGCAAGACGGCCGCGTGGTGCGCGTGCGCATGCCGGTCGGGGCCGACGACCGCGTGTCGTTCCTGGCCGACATCGAGAACCTGGCGATCGCGCTGCCACGCCCGGCAGCGAAGATCGTGCTCAACGCGCGCACCGGTTCGGTGGTGATGAACGAAGCGGTCACGCTCGGCGCCTGCGCGGTCGCGCACGGGGCGCTGTCGGTGACGATCAGCTCGACGCCGGTGATCAGCCAGCCGGCACCGTTCAGCCACCAGGGCCGCACGGTGCTCACCGAGCAGGCCGACATCTCGGTCACCGCGCAGAGCGGCTCGCTGATGCAGATGAAGGCCACCGCCGATCTCGGCGAGGTGGTCAAGGCACTCAACGCGATGGGCGCCACGCCGCAGGCGCTGCTGGCGATCCTGCAGGCGATGAAGAGCGCCGGCGCGCTCAACGCGGAGATCGAAGTGATATGAACCCGCTGCTCGGTGCGAACCGCTTGCGGCGTTTGCCGGCGAGGCCTTGGATGAAACCCCCACGCTCACTTCGTTCGCTGCCCCCCGAGGGGGCGCGTCAGTGCCTTCGGGCGGCCGGGCGGCACTGACATGGTGGCCGCATTCGGTGCCCTCGCCGGCGATGCGCGCAGCCTGGAGGCGCTGCGCAGCGCTGCCTCGCGCGACCCGAAGGCGGCGGCGCGCGAGGCGGCCAAGCAGTTCGAGGCGCTGTTCATGCAGGAGCTGGTGAAGAGCATGCGCCAGGCCACGCAGAGCAGCGGGCTGCTCGACAACCAGGGCAGCGCGCTCGGCACCGAACTGCTCGACACGCAGCTCGCCGGCAAGCTGGCCGGCCTGCCGGGCGGGCTGTCGGACGTGATCGCGCGCCAGCTCGAGCGGCAGATGGCGCCGCCCGCTGCCGCCAAGGGTGC